>CBDTTR010000130.1:0-6259 GCA_965363405.1 uncultured bacterium
AAGCGGTGCAGCAAGGATTTTCAAGCCGTAGTAGATGGCTACTGCAAATTCTGGGATAATACATTTTACCTTGACTCAATAATGAGGGTAAGATAACATTACCCCGTTTTTTTATTGGGAGGTAGACTATGGAAAAAATGAGCGAATTGCTAAAACTGCGCAGGGAAAAACTGAATGATTTAGCCGAAGAGGGCATTAACCCCTTTCCTAATGATTTCAGAGTAATCCACACCAGTCAAGAAATTCGAGAACGTTTTAAACAAACCGAAGCAGAGGAACTGGATAAGCTTGAAGAAGAGTTCTCTATAGCTGGAAGGATTATGTCCATAAGGAATTTTGGCAAAGCCGCCTTTATTCATATTAAGGACCGACAAGGGGGAATGCAGGCTTATATACAGAAAGGTGTGGTTAGTGATGACGATTTCAAGCTGTTTAAAAAACTTGACATCGGAGATTTCGCAGGAATTAAGGGGAGAGTATTTTTAACCCGCACCCAGGAACTCACCGTCAAAGCAAATCAGATAAAGCTATTGGTCAAGTCCCTTAGGCCTTTACCTGAGAAATGGCATGGTCTCTCAAGTATTGAGACAAGATATCGACAGCGCTACTTAGACCTTCTGATGAACCCCGAGGTAAAAGATATCTTTTACAAACGAGCCAAAATTATTCAAATGATTAGAGCATTTCTTCAAGAGAGGGAGTTTCTGGAAGTCGAAACCCCCATGATGCAACCCATACCAGGTGGGGCTGCTGCCCGTCCTTTCAAAACACATCACAACACCTTTAACCTAGATCTCTATTTGCGAATTTCTCCGGAGCTTTATTTAAAACGTTTACTTGTCGGGGGAGTTGAAAGGGTATATGAAATCAACCGAAATTTCAGGAATGAAGGAATCTCCACCCAACATAATCCAGAATTTACCATGCTGGAGTTTTATCAATCCCATGCAACCTATGAAGATTTAATGGGTTTAACGGAAGAGATGATCTGCCATATAACACAGCAACTATCCGGATCATTAAAAATTCCCTATCTCGACAATGAAATCGACTTTACGCCTCCCTGGCAGAAATTAAGCATGAAACAAGCAATAATTAAGTATGGAAAGATCGAACCTCACATACTGGAAAAGAGGGATCTGGCTTTTGAACAGGCTCAAAAGGTTGGCCTATCACCATCCACTCAAGATGGTTTGGGAACTATTGTAAACGATCTTTTTGAGGAAGTGGTGCAGCATCAACTCATCGAACCAACCTTTGTAACCAGTTACCCAACAGAAACCTCTCCCCTGGCACGCAGAAATGACATTAATCCTGCAGAAGTAGACAGATTTGAGCTTTTTATCAACGGCCAAGAAATAGCCAATGCCTTTTCTGAGTTGAATGATCCCACAGATCAGAGAAAAAGATTCTTAAAACAACTTTCCTCAAGTGAATCTGATGAAGAGACAGACAAACTTGATGAAGATTTTATCCAGGCACTCGAATATGGTATGCCCCCGGCAGCCGGCGAAGGAATAGGTATTGATAGATTAGTCATGTTACTTTGCAATTCCGCCTCAATCCGAGATGTCATCCTCTTTCCTCTCCTTAAACCAGAAAGGTAAGTCATGAAGTGGAATATCTCTTATGAAATGTTCATCAGTTTACGCTACTTAAAAGCAAAAAGGAAGCAGGCGTTTATCTCCGTCATCAGCTTCATTTCCATAAGTGGTGTGGCTATTGGTGTAATGGCCCTTATTATCGTATTAGGAGTCATGACAGGTTTTAGCGATGATCTGAGAAATAAAATTTTGGGTGCAAAGTCTCATCTGGTCATCTCCCAACATGGAGCAGGGATTACTAACTATCGGGAGATTATAAAAGAAGTCGAAAGCATAGAAGGTGTTGTCTCCGCTACACCCTCCATCTACAGCCAGACAATGTTAACCTCCGCATCAAACGCACTGGGAGTAGTACTTAAGGGAATTGATCTGGATAGTGCCCCCAAAGTGACTAACCTTGCTTCCATTATTGCTGAGGGGAAACTTACAGATCTAAAGGGTAAATCCACTTCTGGTCTGCCTGGCATAATCCTGGGCAAGGAATTGGCTATGATTTTGGGTGTCTTCTGTAACGATGAGATTAAAGCAATATCTCCTTTTGGTACCATGACGCCAGGAGGTATGGTACCACGTTCTAAAAGATTCGAGGTAGTGGGAATCTTTGATTCCGGAATGTATGAGTATGACTCTTCGCTTGCTTATATCTCTTTAGATAATGCGCAGCACTTCTTAAACAAATCGGATGTTGCCACAGGAATAGAAGTAAAGGTAAAAGAAATATATAAAATAAAACAACTATCCAAACGAATCCAGGAAAGGCTGGGCATTTCTTATCAGGTCAGAGACTGGATGGAGATGCATAAGAACCTTTATGCAGCATTAAAACTTGAAAAGATGGCCATGTTTATTATCCTTACGCTGATGATTCTAGTTGCGGCATTTAATATCGTGGGAACGTTAATTATGGTAGTAAACGATAAGAACAAAGATATCGCCATCCTCAAATCCATGGGCGCACGGTCTCTAAGTATTATGAAAATATTCATTCTGGAAGGTCTAATCATTGGACTTGCAGGGACCGCCATTGGGATAGCGGGCGGTTTTTTGCTGGCTGCTTTACAGAATACCTATCATATTGTATCCTTGCCGCCAGATGTCTATTACATATCTCATTTATTTATAAAGATTACACCCAGAGATTTGATTTTGGTGATCGTTTCTGCTATAAGTATAAGCCTTTTGGCCACTATTTATCCCTCTTGGCAGGCTTCAAAACTCGATCCGGCGGAGATTCTAAGATATGAATGATTCTTCCATCCAAAAGGATGCGTTTAAGGGAAAAGAGATGCAATTCATTCAGGTAAAAAGACTTTCCAAAACCTATGGGATGAATCATAAGCAGGTGGGGGCACTAAAGGATGTAACTTTCGATATTAGCCAAGGAGAATTGTTAGCCATTGTGGGAGCTTCAGGCGCTGGCAAAAGTACTCTCCTCCATATCCTGGGCACTCTGGACCATCCCACCTCGGGGGAATTATTATACAGAGGCGAGAATTTATTTTCTTTAAGAGAAAAGGAATTAGCAGCGTTCAGAAATTACAAAATAGGATTCATTTTTCAATTCCACTATCTTTTGCCTGAATTTACGGCATTAGAAAATACCATGTTGCCAGCACTCGTTCGTGGTTATAGGAAGGCTTTGGCCATTGAAGAAGCAGAAAAGATATTAGTAGATGTGGGGCTTAAAGATAGATTAACCCATAAGCAGGGAGAACTCTCAGGAGGAGAACAACAGAGAGTAGCTGTTGCCCGGGCATTAATATTGAAACCTGAAATAATTTTAGCAGATGAGCCTACAGGCAATCTTGATTCTAGGACAGGTGAAGCAATCTTTGATATGCTCTTGTCATTAAATCAACAACTGAAAATTACCTTATTGGTAGTAACCCATAACGAAAGCATAGCCAGCAAAATGCCCAGGCGGATAACTTTGATCGACGGACAGGTTGCTATACAATAATGGTTTTGATAAGATGGGTAATCTGTACTCATGTTTAAGAGATTTTTGATTGTTATAATTTGCTGCTTATTCTCAACCAACAGCTGGGGGGAAACACCTTTAAAGGTTGCCGTTTTCCCTTTTGAAATTTATAGCAAAGAAAATCTTGATTATCTGCAAGAAGGTATCTCCAACATGCTGCTCACTCGTATGGATCAAGATAAAGAGATTATCACTATTAATAAACCCGCAATTAAAGAGGCTCTTTCTCAAAGCAAAGGTGAGCTGGACGAACATCTGGCACGAGAGCTTGGAATAGAGGTGGGCGCTGATTTTGCCATTTTAGGAAGTTTGACTAAAATCGGCAGGAGTGCCAGCTTAGATGCCATCATTCTTGACACCCGAGGAGAAAAGAGCAACAAGCATGTTTTTGTTCAGTGCGAAACCATGGATAGAGTAAATGTTAAAATTAATCTACTGGCAAGACAGCTCGATTTAAAAATTTTAGGAAAGGAGTTGCTGGCCGAAATAAACATCAAGGGGAATCGATATATCGAGAAGGACGCAATAAAACTGGCAATAAAAAGTAAGGAAGGTGACCTATATTCTCTCTCATCTCTTCAGGAAGATCTCAAACAAGTATATCAGATGGGCTATTTCAGCGATGTTCAAATTGACAGTACAGATTCTCCGGAAGGTAAAAAAGTTGCCTTCATCGTGCTGGAAAGACCAGTGGTAAACCAGATAAAAATTCAAGGTAACAAACAGATCAAAACACCAGACATTCAAAAAGCACTGGGCATAAAGCTGGGTCGAGTCCTGGACCAAAATCAAGTAAGAAAAGATGTAGCGGCCATCCGCAAACTTTATACAGACAAAGGTTATCTCAACGCCAACGTTGATTCTAAACTTACCTCTTCAAGCCAGGATGAGACTTCGGTAGATTTTTATATCAGAGAAAATGAAATTTCCAAGGTTAAGAAGATCTCATTTTCAGGTAATGAGCATATAGAAGACAAGAATCTAAAAAGAATCATGGAAACCCGTGAGAAAAACTTTCTATCGCTTATAACCAATGCTGGAATATTCAAAGAAGAAGCATTCCAAAAAGATTTGGATAAACTAAACGCCTTCTATTACCATAAGGGATTTATCAAGGCGACGGTTGGCAGCCCTACCATCACCTATGAGAGAAATGACATCTATATCACCATTCCCATCGAAGAAGGAGACGAATATAAAGTAGGGAAGGTTGATATAGCGGGGGACCTCATTGTCCCCCAGGACACACTAGCCAAGGACCTCAATACAGTTGAAGAAAAAGTCTTTAGCAGCAGCTTTCTAAATAAAGATATAGTAAACTTAAGTGAGTTATATTCTGATCGGGGTTATGCCAATGTGGACATCACCCCTTTGACTGCCATCAATGATGAACAGAAGACAGTGGATGTACAATTCGAAATAGCGAAAGGGGAGAAGGTCTATTTTGAAAGGGTCAACATAACAGGCAACACCAGAACCCGGGACAAGGTAATCCGCCGCGAACTGAAAGTAGCAGAAGGAGATCTTTACAGCAGCAGCAGAATCAAAAGAAGCAGAGAAAAAATTGACAACCTGGGCTTCTTCAAAAAAGCAAACATCACTACCACCAAGGGAACAGCCCCTAACAAGGTCATCTTAAATGTCGAGGTGGAAGAAAAGCCAACAGGCTCAATAAGCTTTGGTGCGGGTTATAGCTCTGTAGACAGCCTGGTAGGCATGATTCAGCTAACCCAGGATAATTTTCTAGGCAAAGGTCAAAAATTAGACATTAAAACTCAGCTAGGAGGAAACAACCAGTTAATTTTTTCATTCAACGAACCATGGCTATTTGACTCCAGATGGAGTGCCGGCATTGATCTTTATAAAATGGAGAGGTGGTATGAAGACTTTGATCGTGACAGCATGGGGGGGGTCTTACATTTTGGGCACCCCGTAGGTGAGTTTAGCAGGGTTGACTTTTCCTATGGTTATGAGAAGGTTGACATAAAAGATGTTGATAGGGATGCTTCACTTGAAATACGCAAGCAAGAGGGGGAGATAAATATCGGTGCTGTTACCTTTGGTATTACCAGAAATACTCTTGACAATCGTATTACACCCCGCATGGGAACCATGGGCCGCTTTTCTACCAAGTTTGCCGGTGTGGGTGGAGACAGTAAATTCTTCACATTCATAGGGAGTTTCATGAAGTTTTTCCCTATGCCAAGAGACTCTGCTTTCATGATTCGTGGGACCGCAGGCTATTCTGTAGGATACGGAGGCGATGACGTACCCATCTCCGAAAAATTCTTTCTAGGAGGACTGGATAGTTTGAGGGGCTTTGAAGACCGCTCTGTGGGACCCAGAGAAAGGAGAGTTTATGATAATGGTCTCTTCACAACTTATTCAGATGAATATGACGTAGTCGGCGGCGAAAAGGAGCTCTTTTTTAATCTTGAATACATCTTTCCAATCTTAAAGGAAGCCGGGGTACGAGGTGTTGTCTTCTTTGATGCAGGAAATGCCTATAGAAAAAGCGAGAGCTATTTTTCAGATATCAGAATGGGTACAGGGTTCGGCGTTCGCTGGCAATCCCCCTTTGGCCCTCTGAGACTCGAGTGGGGTATCAACCTTGATCCGGAATCCAAATACGATGAGAAATCCAGTCAGTTCCACTTCACCATGGGTGCGCTCT
>CBDTTR010000131.1:0-6255 GCA_965363405.1 uncultured bacterium
GGTGAAACAAAAGAGGCACGCACGTGCCGATAGTTTCCCTTTGCGACCCCGTGAGAAACACGGGGGTTTCAAAGCAATAAACAAGCGTTGCAGCAAGGATCTTCAAGCCGTAGTAGATGGCTACTGCAAATTCTGGGTTTAAACCTTGTGAATTGAGTGAAGGGTTTCGGGAGACATTAGAAGTTCGTTGCGGGATTGATGCATCTCTTCAATTAAGTGAGATGGTCCATGTTATATACTGAGGTCCTCGCGTTGCTTCATTTTCACAGAGCATGTACGATTTGCAACTGGGTTCTTTTGGGGTTTTCTGAATGGAGATGGCAATATCTTGATATGCCGGATGCTTGTACTGTATTCTGGAAGCGTAATGGTAATTGAGATGACCTTTGAATCTTCTTAAGCCTCTTGAAAAACAGTATTCCAGCATTCCGAAACTTGAAAACAGAAGGTGCACCAGGATAATAAGAAATTTCTTCATAACAAACTCAAAGTATCCAGGGTTCAGGGGTTAGGGTGCAGGGTTAAGTAACTTAAACGAATTATGAACTTATTTTAGCTATTGGAATAACTGAATAGTGGGTTTAATAAGTTGTAAAAATTCTAAGATATTTTATCAAGCATCTAGAATCATTTTAATTACAACATCTATTTTATTGTCATTGATTCCGCTACAATTTCCGCTATATCTTTCACTTTCACATTATCCTGTTCCTTCTCATCTTTTATACCATCTTCAAACATGGTCATACAATAGGGGCAGGAAACAGCAATAGTTGAAGGATTGGTCTTGAGGGCTTCCTGTGTCCTTTCCAGATAGATCCTTTTGCCGATAAGTTCTTCCATCCACATTCTGCCTCCACCTGCTCCACAGCAGAAACTCTCCTGTCCCCGTCTTTCCATTTCTAAAGGTGCAGTTCCCTGTGAGGTTTCCTTGAGTATTTCTCGCGGTTCTTTATATATTTCGTTATATCGTCCGAGATAACAGGAATCGTGGATGACCGTTCTTCCGTTTGTATTACCTTTTAAGCTAATCTTTCCCTGCTTAAGCAAGGTATGAATAAGCTGGGTATGATGGATCACCTCAAAGTCAGCTCCAAACTGCTTGTAGTCATTCTTTAAGGTGTTGAAACAGTGGGGGCAGTAAGTAATAATCTTTTTAATATTGTACTTCTTAAAGAGTTCTATATTATCTCGAGCCAGTTGATCGAAGACATACTCATTACCTAATCTGCGAAGAGAATCTCCGCAACACTTCTCTTCAGTTCCCAAAATTCCCCAGGAAAGATTGGCAGCATTTAAAATGGTAGTCACAGCAGTGGTTACCTGTCGATTCCTCGAATCAAACGCCCCTGCACAGCCCACATAAAAAAGATATTCGACTTCTGCACCATCAGCCAGTATTTTGACATCAAGTTCCTGAGCCCATTTAGCACGCTCAGTCGGTGCAATACCCCAGGGATTAAAGCGCTGTTCTGAATTTTCAAAGAAGGTAATCAACTCCTCAGGGAAATCGGCCTTTTCCATTACCAGATGACGTCTCATCTCTACAATCTTGGGCACATGTTCTATAAATACCGGACATTTCACCATGCAGGCACCACAGGTAGTGCAGGCCCAGATGGCATCGGTGGAAACGCTCTCCTCCCTGCCATTGATGAGGGGAACTGCCATGGAGGCATCCGAAGGAGCAGATGCCAGGGTATCTGCTGGACGGGATGACAGAACTACTTTACCGTTAGCTAAGAGGTTTAACTTCCCCTCGTGAATAACCTGCCTTGGATTGAGCGGTTTTTCTGTATTATGAGCAGGGCAGGCAGCTTCACATCTCCCGCATTCCGTGCAGGAAAGGAAATCAAAGAGGTCCTTCCAGGAAAATTGTACCACCTTGGAGGTACCGAAGGTAAGCCCCTTTTTAAAAACCATCCGTGGAACTGTCGTTACAAAAGAAAAACTCCTGAAGAAACAGTTAGGAATAGCAGTTAAGATATGGAGATGTTTGCTGTATGGCAGATAATTTATGAAAAAGAGAAGGACAAGTGCATGGACCCACCAGAAGATACGGGCAAGCAGATGGGTGGTTTCAAGTGCAGTAGTGGCAAAAAGGCTTGAGAGGGCATGGGATACAGGTATCCAGGAAACCATGGTATCTTCACCCAGCGTTATCTCACAGGCATGCAGGCCAAAGTAGGCTACCATAAGAGAAGCTACCAGAAAGAGGATAAAGAAGGCATCCAGGGTAGGTTCAATGTGAGGAGGTCGGAAAAATACCCTGCGAATCACAGAGACTACTACAGATGCCAGAACTACCAGGGACATAATATCAGCCAAAAAGAGCAAAATGCCGTAGGGGACATTTCCCAGAAAAGCAAAGGAGAAGAGGGGGAAAACACCGGCAATGAAGAATTGTGCGTTTACGAGAAGCAAAACCATAAATCCCCAGAAGAGAAGGAAATGGTTTATCCCAAACTTTTCGCTCACCACCCGAAGTTGGACGAAGGCGTAAAGGAACATGCCTTTAAAGCGGGACCAGAGATGGTCAAATCGGTTCTCCCACCGTCCCAGGCAAACCATGGCAAAGAGCCGAAAGACATTTCTTAAGAAGAAGCAGAGACCACATATAAGAAAAATGGCAAATATTAGAGATTCTAATTTACTCAAGAGAACTCCTTTCTGTTAAGTGTACAAGATTAGTTTCTATACTTTGCAAACCACCATTGGATCATAGAACCAAACAAATTCTTTTCGCAAGCAAAGTGTTGCAGGTTACGCGTTGCGTGTTACGGGTTTTTACCCCTTCATCCTCAACTCTTTCTTAACTCGTAACTATATAAGTTACCTCCATCTGTATCCAGAAGTAAATTTCATACAATCATACAATGTTATCAAGTTGACTCTACCTCAACCTCCTTCTTGAGAAGGTGGTTTTAATCCGCTTTGACGTAACTTTTCTACTACCCCTGGAAGGATCTCAAAAACATCTCCCACAATGCCTAAATGGGCAACCTCAAAGATAGGAGCAGTTTTGTCTTTGTTAATGGCTATAATGTAATCGGCATCCTGCATGCCAACGAGGTGTTGGATCGCACCGGATATTGCACAGGCAACGTACAGTTTGGGTCTAACAGTTTTACCGGTTTGCCCTACCTGCCGTTCATGAGGCATCCATCCTGCATCAATTGCACTTCGTGAAGCACCAACAACCCCTCCTAAAAGATCTGCCATCTCCTGCAGCATCTTAAAATTTTCCTGGCTCAGCATGCCCCGTCCCCCGCTTACAATAACATTGGCTGCGGCAATGTTAATAGACCCCTCGGTAAGAAGGGATTTTATCTCCAAAACCTTGGTTGCAATCTCATTCTCTGGCAGATGAAAAGCTTCTGTGATCAATTCGCCTTTTTTATCAGGCTGAAACTCCGGTTTGGGCATCACGTGGGGTCTTACGGAAGCCATCTGAGGACGGGCGGTTTCAGTCAGGATAGTTGCCATGATATTACCACCAAAGGCAGGACGGGTCTGCTCCAAAAGACGCATTTTCTTGTCGATAGTAAGTCCGGTGCAATCAGCAGTTAGACCTGTTTGTAGAGCAGTTGCCACAGCACCTGCAAGGTCCCTTCCCAGACCGGTCGCCCCCATGAGAACGATTTCAGGCTTGAATTTGTTGATGAGTGAAAGTGATCCATTAAGATAGGTCGGTGTGCGATAGTTGTAGAGTAAAGGATCGTCGATAAGATAAACCTTATCCGCATCATATCCGAAAGCCTCCTCTGCCAGTGCTTTAACCTCAGAGCCCAATACGAAAGCAGCAAGCTCGACACCTAAATCATTTGCCAGAGTTCTCCCGACACCCAGGAGCTCCCAGGATACAGGATGAGCTTTCCCATGATTCTGCTCAACAAATACCCATACTCCTTTCCATGCTTTAACATCAGTTTTGACTTCCTCTGCCCCCGTTTCCTCTTCTTCTTCCTCTTCCACAACACCTCCAGCTTCCAGCTCAGCAAGGAGCTTTTCCTCCTCGGGGGTGAAGAACATCTCAAGTGCATCGGAAGGACATATTTTAACGCATTTACGGCAACCGATACATTTTCCAATACTGATAATCGGTTCTTCCTTATCATTCATTTCAATGGCATCGGAGGGACATGATGTCTGACAGCGGGCACCGCATGCGATGCACTTGCCAGCGATAAGTCTGGCTTTCCCTCGAGGCTTCTTTTTTTTCTTTGGTTTTTCTCCCATTAATCACTCCTATTATTGATTATTTTGGACGCAGATAAACGCAGATTATCAGGATATAAAATATATAAGTTGCAGGTCTCGCGTTGAAAAACATTGATAATAAAAAATTAAAACGCGCAACACCTTTTTTAAACATTTATCTGCGTTCACCTGCGAAAATCTGCGTCCTCCCTTAACTTTCAGTAGAGGCAAAATCCCAATCCACAAGCTTATCAAACATGGTTTCAACAGCTTGATTTTTGTTCCCTCCTTCTCCCGGTATAATCTCACCTTTTTCTCTCTCCGGGGCAAAAATCCTTCTGACCTGAGTTGGGGAACCTTGCAAACCAATGGTTTTGGGATCCAGCTTTAAAACATTATTTGTCCAAACAGGCAACTCTGTATCTATCGCATCCAGCCTGCCAGGCACGGTGGGATAGCGCGGGGTATTAATCTCCCGCTCCACTGTGATCAGAGCGGGTAGTGTGGATTCTATGATTTCGTGATGCTCCTCCAGCTTACGCTGTACTCTAATAGTTTTGTTTTTTTGATCAATCTCTACGATTTTGTCAACCAGTGTGAGCTGAGAAAAGCCCAGGCGGGATGCTATTCCAGGACCTACCTGTGCTGTATCTCCGTCGATGGTTTGTTTGCCACAGATGACAAGGTCAACCGCTTCTTTTTCGCCAAGTTTTGCAATAGATTCCGTCAATACACGGCTGGTTGCCAGGGTATCCGCACCTCCAAACGCCCTGTCGCTCAGGAGGATACCATCATCAACTCCCAGTGCAATAGCCTTTCGCAAAACGCTTTCTGCCGCCGGTGGTCCCATCGAAACAGCGGTGATGCGTGCTCCATATCTGTCTTTCAACCTTAAAGCCTCTTCCACAGCATGCGTATCAAAGGGGTTGGTAATAAATGGGACACCCTCTCTAACCAGCGTATTGGTTACAGGGTCAATTTTGACCTGGGTGGTATCTGGTACCATTTTTACACAGACAACGATATACATAAAAAAAACTCCTTAAAAAGTTAGAATCTTGAAAAACCTAACATATATAATATATCTCTGTTTTCATTGTCAATAACAATTTGATATTATTAACATAATATGCAATCATTTTCATTATGCTAATGAAATCAACGGCGTATGGTTTCCTGTCCTGCAAAGGGTGTCGTTTAAATGGTTAATCTCAAAGAATATTACAACAAGCGAGACTTCAAAGAGACCCCTGAACCTAAAGGGAAATTGAAGAAAATTCCCTTAGAGCACTTAAGCTTTGTTATACAGCGCCATCAAGCACGTCATCTACATTATGATATGCGTCTTGAGCGGGACGGTGTACTTAAAAGCTGGGCGATACCCAAATCCCCCCCTTATGAATCGGGAATCAAAAGACTTGCGGTAGAAACTGAAGATCACCCTATCGAATATCAGGATTTTGAGGGTGAAATACCAGAAGGACATTATGGGGCCGGCAAAGTTGAGATCTGGGACAAAGGAAGTTATCTTCCTGTCGAGTGGGGTAAAAATCTGATTGTCTTTGAGATTAGAGCGAAGAAACTTAAAGGAACTTACTGTTTGGTCAAACTCAAGCCCAAAGAACAAGAAGATAAAAACTGGTTGTTTTTTAAAAAGAAAGCCACATAGCACTCCAGCGATGAGAGCCTTATCTGACTGGGGATTTAGAACGATTGCCTAAAATATCTATGGTCTTCTTTTGTTTCTTTTAGTAACCACTTTTAACCCTCTCCGTCGTTCCAATTTATCCTTTTGCATTTGAAGCGTCTTTCTCCCGTCTAACATACCCCTTAATATCTTAAGAGATTCTATCAGATTATCTAATAGTGATATTGCTTCTTCAATATCCTTTTTTAAATCGAGGCTGCTGACCAGCTGGGTAATCTCTTTATATGTCATACCTTTAAAGTTCATCCTTCCCCCTCCACTTAATACTTTTTCCTGCACAATGCACACCCTTACTTCTACCACAAGTTTTAGCTTACCGCAAAAGGTTATTAATCATTCTTAAGGAT
>CBDTTR010000132.1:0-6192 GCA_965363405.1 uncultured bacterium
GGTACTAACGTAGTGGATGTCCATGATGTTGCCATCGGTCATATCCTGGCCATGGAAAAAGGGAAGGTCGGTGAAAGCTACAATTTAGGAAACAACCATAACAACATAAGCTTAAAAGAGCTCTTTGCACTTATTGCTGAGATCGGTGGGGTTTCACCACCTCAGTTCAAGATTCCCTATACTGCTGCCCTGGCCTTCTCTTATGTCTGTCTTTTCATTGCCAATCGCATCACCCACAAACCGCCTCTCCTCACCCCAGGTGGTATCCAGGTCTTACACCTCTTTAAAAAAATGGATTCAACAAAGGCTTTAAAGGAACTGGGAATGCCCCAAACTCCTTTAAAAGAAACTATCAGGAAAACAGTCAAATGGTATAAAGATAAGGGATACTGGTAGAAAATAATTCATAATGAACGAAAAGCGATTCTTTCCAGCCAGTATTGTAGATGACATAACCTACTGTACGGATAGGGCCTATGCCAATCTTTCCCTCAATTACGCCTGGATATTCACCCTGGAAGGAGAGGTTAGCACAGAAGTTTCTCAAAGGGCCCTGGATGACACCTTAAACTTTTACCCCAAAGCTAGATGTATCCTGGTCAACAGGTACCCGTCCTATAAGCGCTGGTTTCGACACTGCTGGCAATACACCAACACCACTGGTAAAGACATCCTGGAGGAAATATATTTTCCCAGTTCTCATGTCAGTAATGAGGAAGCAGTTAATTATTATATAAATAATCACGCTCGTTTCTCCATTGACCTTTCTTGTCAGGTCCCGCTGAAAGGGGTGCTCCTGAGGACACCACAGCGTGCTTTTCTGTTTTTTATTATGCACCACGCTGTTGCAGATGGTCTGGGGGGTTTTTTCTTCATTCAGAAGTTCATCCAGTGCTATGAAGATATCATCTACCAGCGGGTACAAGAACCCCCTATCGAATCTAACTTTGATGTTATTTCATCACCTGAAGTCAAATTCCGATGGAGCAACTTCTCCCCCCGCTACCTCCGCCCCCATTTCCGCCACTTCTCCCTCATGCGTACGGAACCGTCTCTGAGCCTGTTCCCACATGAAACAAAGGGTATCTCCGGGGATTTTCTGGCGACTGCCCGGAATCTCACTCCCCCTCAGTTGGAAGCAATCCGCAACACCACGAAGCGGTACAAGTCAACCATCAATGACTACCTTCTGGCAAGCATGTTTAAGACCATTAAAACGTGGAGTCAGAAGTGGACCGATCAGTCAAATCGCATTTATATAACGGTTCCTATAAGTCTTCGCTCTCCGGAGGATCGTACCCTATCCAACATCCTCTCTGGAGTCACTGTCTCTTTAAAACCTGCACAAATCTGCGACAAAGAAGAGATGCTACCTCTCATCAGGAAAGAAATAAACACCATGGTCAACAACAACATGCCAAGGACAGTAATCAATTTATCATCTCTTCTCAAACCTCTTCCTATACCGTTAAGGATACGTATAATGAAATACTCCACCCCGGGTATTGCCCCCTCAATAGTGATAAGTAATATGGGTGTTCTCTCTCCCAACCCCGCTCACAGAGACGAGGACGGATTTGATTACATGGGGCCTGCACGGATTTGTAACATACATGGAATGCCTCCTGTTGGGGCCTGGCCGATGTTATTCATTTGCACTTATAACAAGCGCATGATATTTAATTTATCCTTTTTGAACTCCTATTTTTCCCCAGAGACGGGAGGAAGGTTTCTTAATTCTTTTCTCGGAGAGATTATCAGTTAACCGGCAAACGTACACCCTTGTTTTGAGCTTCTCTCTGGAATGTACGTCCACAAGAGTAAATACAAGAACTACCCTAGCATGACCGTAAAATGACTCTGCCCGGCAGGTATGGTGGATAAGCAGCCCTACTGTTTGGAAGGTGGCACAAATGGTCTTCGTTTCTACCTGTGGACAAAAAGTGTGTCCTACGGATTCGGGCGAAAGGAACAATGATGATCACTCCTGTAGAAAAAAATGAGGGACCTTTATCGCTATGATAGAAAAACAATTCTTTCCGACCAGCCCCCTAGATGAATTCGCTCATCTTGCTGAGGTGTCAACCCCTTACTCCTTTACCTTTGGGGTAGGAATAGCCCTGGAAGGTGAGGTACGTGCTGAGATAGTCTGCGAGGCTTTAGACGCTACGCTCAATTATTATCCCAAATTAAAATGCATCTTGGTTAAGGATTATCCCTCGGTAAGGCACTGGTTTCGATATTGCTGGAAATATCAGAACATTAGCAGTAAAGATATCCTGGAAGAAGTTGAAGACATTAACCCCAAGGGGACTGGCAAAGACGCCGTTTCCTATGTCCGCCACTATTACCCCTCACATACTATTGACATCACGAGAGAGACCCCGCTCAAAGTGATGCTCATCAGAAATCACAGGTGCGTACACCTGCTCTTCTTTATTCACCATGCCGCTGCTGATGGAATAAGCGTTATCTTGCTTATGCAACAGTTTATTCAGTTCTATGAAGACATTTTTTATCAGAGAAAGAAAAATGCTCAGCCGATCCCTGACGTTGAGGTTATTTCACAACCTGTTATCAGCTTCCGATGGAATTACTTCTCTCCTAAGCTTATCGCCCCTTTCCTAAGACACATCGCTCTCACTAAAAAAGAACCTCCGGTTCCTCTCTACCCAAAAGAGGAAGGTGACGGAGTGAAAACACTCATAGCCTTTGTCAAGGAGCTCTCCCCCCGGCAGTTTAATCACATCCGGGCCAGTGCCAAGAAACACCAGACGACCATTAATTCTTATTTGCTAGCCACTATGTTTCAAGCTGTTACAAAATGGAATCAAAAATGGAATCCTTCAGCAGGGCGCATTTACCTCTCTGTCCCGGTAAATCTCCGTTCTCCTGAGGATCGTAGAGTAGGCAATTTCGTTTCTCAATTTTACCTGACACTCAGATCTGAAGAAGTGATTGGTGACACAGATACACTGGTAAGAACGATTCAGAAAGAACAGACGCTCATGCTGGAAAATGTCAGGCGTCATGTAAATCTAACCTGGTTTTTAAAACCTATCCCACTACAACTAAAGATCCTGATGTTCAAACAGCGTACCCCCCCCGATGGCTCTACGCTCATTCTCAGTAATTTTGGAAAGTGTCACCTTAATCCACACCATACAGATGAAGAGGGGTATCACTGCATGGGACCAGCACGGATCCGTAACATACATTGTATAGCTCCTCCCGTTCCATGGCCACAGGTAGACATCATCACCTACAATGAAAGGGTGTCTATAAGCCTGTCTGTACTGCGTTCATGTTTTTCTTTAAAAGATGCTGAAAATTTCCTGGATTTGTTTACAGAGATCTCCACGGCTAAGTCAAGGTGACTGTATACAATCCCTGTTCATAGGGGCACAGAAGCAGATGACAACAGTCAATCTACTTTTCAAAATGGAAAGAAACACAGAATGGCTACACTACATGAAAGGGTTGTGTTTTAATGGGTGAAAGGCGATTGTTCCCGGCAAGCATTGTGGATGAGCTAACCTACTGTGTGGAGGGTGTTGCGAGCGGCCTTCACCTTATCTACACCTGGATATTCACGCTGGAGGGAGAAATTAGCACGGAAGCTACCCAAAAGGCTCTAGATAAAGCGCTCAATTATTATCCCAAATGCAAATGTATCTTAACTAACAATTATCCCTCTTACAAGCGCTGGTTTCGTTACCGCTGGGAATACACAGAGGTTAGGGGCAAAGACATCGTAGAGGAGGTTAAACTTTCTGATCCTGATTTCACGATCGAGAAGGCAGTCGATTACTATGTGCACAATCACGTTCCTCTCTCTATCGACCTCTCATCTCATATCCCGCTTAAGGTTCTGCTCATCAGGCAGCCAAAGCGCGCTTTTTTGTTTTTTATTTTGCACCATGCCGTTGCGGATGGGGTAGGAAGCTTATCTTTCATACAAAAATTTATAACCTATTATGAGGATATCTTTTACCAGCGGGAAGCAGTGGAAAACCAGCCTGCCAGGTTTGAAGATATTTCTGTCCCCGAGGTCCCCTTTCGATGGGACTACCTCGCTCCCCGTCTCATTCGCCCCTACCTCAGCTACAACTCTCTCTTTCGCAAGGAACCGCCGGTTAGACTGTACCCGCATAAATTTCCAGGAGAATCCGGAACGTTCGTGGCGGGTATCCGGACTGTTTCCTCCCAACGGCTGGAAACAATCAGGACCATCGCCAAGAAGAACCAGGCCACTATCAATGATTATCTCCTGGCCACCACCTTCCAGACAGCTAAAATGTGGAGTCGGGGTTGGGCTGGTCAGTCGGAACGCGTCTACATAACGGTTCCGATGAACCTTCGCTTCCCGGAAAACCGTACCATGTCCAACATTCTTTCCAGTGCTAATGTCTCTTTTAGGGCTGGCGTGATAGGTGACAAAGAAAAGTTACTGCAACTGATACGAGAAGAAATGACCGCGCTGACCAAAAATGACATAGCACAGACGATGGCAAACTTATCCTGTTTCCTCAAGCCCATTCCCATAACGCTCAGGAAACTTCTACTGAAGTACTCTATCCCGGGGTTTTCCCCCACGCTCCTGCTCAGCAACCTGGGTGTACTCTCGCCAAACCCCTCCCACAAAGATGAGAAAGGGTTCCACTACCTGGGCCCAGCACGAATCTGTAACATACATCTCATACCTAACGCAGGGACGTGGCCGGATCTGCTGGTTTCCACCTACAATAAGCAGATGGTGGTCACCATAGCTGTTTTGAGCTCATGCTTTTCTCCGGAGGAAGCAGAGAGATTTTTGAACTGCTTTGTCAGCAACCTTATGGAATAAAAATACATGCTTTAACTCTATACTTCTGCTCTGGGAATGGTATATGATAGTTTTTTCACAGACTCTCTTTAACCCCCGTGCACTTAAAAGGACTTATTGCATTGGACAAAAAACAATTTTACCAAGCCAGCATTGTGGACGAACTGGCCCACCTCATGGAAAAGCCCCTTAACACCTCTATAACCCAGGGGTGGACATTTACCCTGGAAGGGGAGCTCAGCTCTACTGCCATACGAGAAGCACTGGATCGCTGCCTCACCCTGTATCCGAAGCTCAAATGCACGTTAACCAAAAATTACCCGTCTTTTAAGCGTGCATTTCGTTACTCTTGGAAATACCGGAATGACATTACCAGCAGTGCTATCTTCAAGGAGATCGAGGATCTCAATCCAGATCATGGCACTAAGGATACGCTGTCCTACTATCGGGATTACCATTGCTCCCACTATAATGACATCACCCGGGAGCCCCCCATTAAAGTTCTGCTCATCAGGCAACCTGAACAGTCACATCTGATTTTTTTTGTTCATCACGCTGGAGTGGATGGCATAGGCTTCCTCATATTTTTTCAGAGTTTCATAGAGTTTTATGAGGACAGCATCTACCAGAGGGGAAAAAAATCTGGCGGCACGCCAGACTTTGAAGGTATTTCCAAACCACACATATCGTTTCAATGGAAGCACCTCTTGCCTCAGTACTTCTATATGTATATGAAGTACGGGGTTCTTGTCGATCAAGAGCAGCTGGCCCATTCGGGACCTCAGGAACCATCACCTTCATTGGAAAAACTATTGGCTGTCGCCCGGGAACTTCCCCCAGAACAATTCAGTGCAATACGAGCAACGGCCAAGAAGCACCGGGCTACCATCAATGATTACCTGCTTGCTTCAATGTTTCAAACTGTTAAGAAATGGAACCAGCAGCGGAATGGAAAACCGGGACGTATTTACCTCGATATCCCGGTAAACCTGCGTGCTCCGGAAGACCGTACCATAGGTAATATCATGTGTGGATTTAGGATTTTCTTAACGTCTGAATTGATAGGAACTAAGGAAGAAACCCTCAGGAGAGTTAAAGAAAAACGGTCTCTTATGATGGCAAAAAATATTGCACGAAAGATGGTAGAAATTGCCTGGGTCTTAAAACCCCTGCCGTTATCATTAAAAAACATCCTATACAGCCGTCACCCCGACACCTACTCTCCTACCCTCACCATGAGCAATATTGGCATTTGCAAACCCAATCCATCACACCAAGACGAAGAAGGCTTTCATTATCTGGGACCGGCACGGATTCGCTCCATGTGCTTTGTCGGCTACGCCGCTCCCTGGCCTCAACTCATTGCA
>CBDTTR010000133.1:0-6189 GCA_965363405.1 uncultured bacterium
TTATATCAAATTAATCTTCCGGAAAGCTCTTTAGAGCTTTCAAATCCTTGCTGCACCGCTTGTTTCACGATTTTACTCCTCAACATATCTATGGATATGCCTTCGTCATAAAATCGCTCCAACTGCACGTTTGGCCACGGTTTTCTGCGCCTCGCTACGACATCTACTGCAAAATCTGGGATTATATCAAATTAATCTTCCGGAAAGCACTTTAGTGTTTTCAAATCCTTGCAGGGGGTAAAATAGTATTGACAGTTGGTGCAAAAGATTATAGCTTTAAATAAAATATATTACTTAAGGAGTATCTGTATGCTCGGTATTGGTATGCAAGAGATAATTATAGTTTTAGTAGTAGCTCTGATCGTAATTGGCCCCAAGAAATTACCCGATCTGGCTAAAGCGCTGGGAAGAGCCCTGGGAGAATTCAGAAGAGCTGCCGATGATTTGAAGGAGAACCTTGATATCAATGGGGTGAGGGAAGAGAAAGAGAAGCTCATGCGTGAGTTTAGTAAGGAAAAACTGTCTAAAGATTTTAAGGTAAAAGAAGATAAAGGACCTGCTAAAACAAAGGAACCTGTTAAAACGGAAGAGTCTGCTAAAGCAGAAGAGCCCAAGGAAGAGAAAAAGGAATAACATCATAAATGGCTGAAGAAAAATCACCCTTTACGAATCATCTGGATGAGCTGAGGAAGAGAATTATTATATGTATTGTTGCTGTTGTTGTGGGGTTTTCAGGCTCGTATTTTTTTGCTGAGCAGATTTTTGATATTTTGATAAAGCCGTTACAAGCGGAACTTCCTCCTGACAGTACGTTCATTTTTACAGGACTGCCAGAGGCCTTCTTTGTCTATCTCAAGCTGTCACTTTTCGGTGGCATACTCCTGGCAAGCCCCGTACTTTTATGGGAAATATGGTGCTTTGTTGCACCAGGTCTCTATGACCAAGAAAAAAAATATGTATATCCATTTGTTATCTTTTCCACCGTATTATTTGCTACAGGTGTTTCATTTGGTTACTTTGTTGTTTTCCCTATTGCCTTTAAGTTTTTTATGGGTTACAGTTCTGAAATTATAAAACCTCTGCCATCCATTAAAGAATACCTCAACTTTTCCTGTAAGCTTCTGTTTGCCTTTGGTGTTGTTTTTGAGCTACCACTCTTTGTTCTGTTTTTAGCTAAAATTGGTCTTGTCAACGAAAAGATGCTCCGCAGCAAAAGGAAATTTGCCATCCTGGGTATTTTTGCTGTTGCTGCGATTCTCACCCCACCGGATGTCGTCAGTCAAATCCTCATGGCCCTCCCCTTACTAGTTTTGTATGAAATAAGTATTCTGGTGACCAAATATTTTGGGAAAAAAGAAGAGGAAGAGGAAGAGGAAAAAGAGGAAGAAAAAGACGTTTAACTTATTTGGGCAAATTGTTTGAGAAGTTTTTTTTGTTTGGCTGTTAATTTTGCGGGTGTTTTTACCTCGACTATCACCTGTTGATCCCCTCGCCTTGTCCCTTTTGTATAAGGGATGCCTTTACGCTTGAGTCTCAAGATTTCACCTGATTGAATCCCGGGAGGTATCTTCATCATGGCTTTTCCATCCAGGGTAGGGACCTCTATTTCAGCCCCAAGACTTGCCTGGGGAAAGCTGATAGGTAAATGGTAGATGATATCATTTCCTTTCCTTTCGAGGAAGGGGTGAGGATTAATGTTTACTACTATGTATAGATCACCAGGTGAGCCGCCATTAAGGCTTGGGTTTCCTTTGCCGGGCACCCTTAACCGTGTTCCCGTTTTTACTCCTGGGGGAATTTCAATAGTGAGTGATTGGTTTAATTTCATTCTTCCCGTTCCCTTGCATTGTGAGCAGGGATGAGCAATTATCTTTTTCTCCCCCTTGCATTTTTTACAGATGCTGTCGTAGGAAAGCTTGCCCCGCTTCTTTTCCACCGTTCCTTTTCCCTTACACCGAGGACACTTTTTAAAACCGGTTCCCGGTTTCATTCTTAAACCACGGCAAGCAGGGCAGAGCTTAAAGTAGGGAACCTCTATTTTGGTCTCTTTTCCCAGAGCAGCTACCTCAAAAGGGATAGACAGGTGAAATCTCAGGTCTTCTCCCTTTTCCGCCTTTTCGCTGTGCTCAAAGGGATATCCGAGAATATCTCTAAAAATATCTCTGATTAGTTCATTAGAAGGTTCACCCCAGTGGAATTGATTTGCATTACTGCGGCGTCTGAAGCTTGTGGTGCTTAAGGAAGGGGCATAGCTTTCATCGTATTTAGATCTTGTTTGTGCATTGCTCAACACCTCATATGCTTCAGCAATTTCTAGAAATTTGCTCTCTGAATTTTTGCCTTTAGGATTACGATCCGGGTGGTGTTTTAATGCCAGACGGCGATAAGACTTTTTTATCTCCTGCTTAGTGGCTTTTAAGGAAACCCCTAAGATTTCATAATAGCTTTTCCTGGCCAATGGTAATAACCTCTAACCGCCTATTATAGTCTGCAAACTTAAGCATTTGAGTCAAGTTTTAATAAACGATACAGTTTTTAAAAAGAGATACTGGATGCAAGATACTGGATTCTGGCAAAAGAACGACTATTCGTTTCTATCCAGCATCGCGAAGCCTCGTCGGTTTGAAACGAAGCTTCGCTGGGTTTACTCATCTGTTTCAACCTGTGGGGCTCTGGTAACAGTAACCAGGGCAGGCCGAAGCAGCCTTTCGCGTAAGAAGTAACCTTTTTGTGATTCTGCTGTAATGGTATTTGGTTCGTGTTCCGCACTTTCCATCTGGATTACAGCCTCATGCTTGTTGGGATCAAACTTTTCACCTACGGAAACAAAACCGCTTACCCCAAATCTCTCGAGACTTTTAAAAAGCTGTTTTAAAATAATATCAATTCCCTCCGTGATGCTTTCAGACTGGTCAGATTCCTTTGCATGTTGTATCGCTCTCTCCAGGTTATCAACGGTGTGAAGGAGCTCCTTTATGATTTCTTCATTCGCATACTTCATTAAGTCGCTTGTTTCTTTTGCCATTCTCTTTTTATAATTTTCAAACTCTGCCTGAGAGCGCAGTAATTTGTCATGTAGAGTCTTTAGTTCTTCTTCTTTTTCTTCCAGACTCTCCTTCAATGCTTTGGCGCTCCCTTTTTTACTTTTCGTTTTTTCACTTTCCTTTTCCACTACATGTTCGGAACTTTTTTCCTTGCCTTCTATGGATATGTCAACTTCAAAATCCTTTTTTTCTTCTTTCATAAAAAACTCCTCAATACGATTACTCGAATTTGACGTTTAGAAACTCCGTAACCAGTTGGGCAGAGTATTCGACGATGGGGATGAGCTTGAGATAATCCATCCTGGTGGGGCCAATTATCCCTAAAGCTCCAATCACGTTTTTACCATAATGATAGGGTGAGGTAATGATGCTTAAGGTTTGCATATCTGAGAGCTGGGCTTCTGAGCCGATAAAGATCTGCACGCCTTCTGCATCCCGGGCTTTCGTTAAAAGATTTGCAAGAAGATTCTTTTCCTCTAAGACATGTAAAAGTGTTTTCATTTTTTCAACTTCAGAGAATTCTGGGCATTCCAACAGGTTTACCTGCCCTTCTACATAAAGCTCAGGTTTAAATTCCTTGCCCAGAGCCTTCTTGCTCAACTGTAGCGCCTTTGATAATAATTTGTCATAAATTACTTTTTTCTTTTTAATCTCTTCCTCAATCTTTACTCCCACTTCTTCTAAACTAATGCCTACCAGAGTCTCATTAAGGTAGTTGTTATACTTATCGAGTTCATTCTGTGAAACATCGTCATGGTCTTCGATAATCCTGTTTTGAACAAAACCTGATTGAGAAACGAAGATTACCAGAATACGATTCTTGCTAATCTTAATAAATTCAATGTGTTTGAGAATGGTGCCGATGATCTTAGGTGCTGAAACAATACTCATGTGATGAGATAACACGGAAAGCACTTCTGAAGTTTGTTTGATGACGTCCGATACTTCCAGGTCAGAAAACTTATATTTTTTTCTGATTCGATTCTTTTCAGGAGCACTCAATCTTTTTACCTTCAAGATGCTGTTCACATAGAAGCGCATTGCCCGTTCAGTTGGAATTCTTCCAGCAGAAGTATGAGGTTGATGAAGCAATCCCATCTCTTCCAGATCAGACATGACATTTCTGATCGTGGCAGAACTTAAGTTGATGTTATATCTCCTGGCAATGCTGCGTGATCCCACGGGCTCTGCTGTTAAGATGTACTCATTAATCAGAGAGGTTAAAATATGCTTATTCCTTGTACTTAATATTTCATTACCCACGTATAAACACCCCAGAAGTTGTATGTAATCTATTAATTATATTGGATATTACATAAATTATAGAAAATTTTTGAGCAATAATCAAGTGAAAGATTGCGCCGCAATCTGTGTTCCGTTTTAACTTGACATCGTATATAAAAGATTTTATGGTGGCATATACTGATTGAAACTGCTGTAGTTTTCTGCTCTGAAAACACCTCGCGTCAGCCAGGTCCATGCTTTGCTTTTCGTCTTTATCCTCTGTTAATGTCATCATATTACTTGCTGTTATTATCACCTGTATAATGGTCTGGAGTCAAGTATGAATGTCCGTTTCGCCCCGACTGAATCCCACAGCAGGAGTCTTCTCTATGGTTTTATGAAAGTGGCAGTTACATGCTGGTGCAAATTATTTTACCGCTTTGAGATTTATGGCAGGGATCATATCCCCAATCGAGGTCCTCTAATCATTGCACCCAAACATCAGTATTGGACAGATATTCCCCTCGTTGCGTTCGCTTTTCATAATATTCCCCTAAACTATATTGCCAAAGAAGAGTTGTTCCGTTTTCCTGTAATCAGAACTTTTTTAACTGCACTGGGGGGTATTCCTCTTGATAGAAAAACACCCATCAAAACCCTTGATTCCTTCAGATATCTCTATCACATTTTAAAGAGGGAACAAAAGGTCGTTATCTTCCCAGAGGGTACATATTACAGGGGGAAGATTGGGAAGGGAAAATCGCGATTGATTAAGATGATTCTCAAGTTCCAGGAGGAAGAAAGGATTTCTGATCTCATCCCCTTTATTCCTGTGGGTGTTATCTACCAGAAAAAAAGATTCAGGCAAAAGGTGAGGATTAGAATAGGAGAACCTCTCTATGCAGAGAGAGAATCTGATGCAGAAGAATTTACCCGAAATCTTATGAGTGCAATTGCCTTTTTAAGTGATATGGATTTACAAACCACAGAGGGCACAGAGGAAAATAGTAAATAGTAAACTTTCTCTGTAGTCAACTGCAACATCTGGGTTGAATGGTGAAAGATAACAAGGACAAATATCTCGCTGATCCTGATAATGAGTTGATGAAAAGGATTGGATCAGGTGAGAGAGCAGCATTCAAACCGTTAGTGGAGAAGTATCAAAGGATGGTAATGGCGGCCATATATCGCTATACCGGAAGTAGCCATGATGTAGAAGATTTAGCGCAGGAAATATTCTTCAAGGTATTCAAAGCGGCTAAGCGCTATACTCCCCAGGCTAAATTTTCAACCTGGCTTTATAGAATTGTGGCTAACCATTGCTTCAACTATCGTCGCAGCCAAAAGAGGGATGCCATAGTGACTTCTCTTGACCATTCGTTTTCGGGGAAGGAAGATGAACCATCTTTACAGCTTGCAGGACCAAAGGAGAAGCAACCTGAAAACCAGGTGCAGCAGCAGGAGTTAGAAACGGCTCTTAGAAGAGCCATTAGTGAGCTGCCCGACAGGCAAAGAATGGCTATTGTACTATATCGCTTTGAAGGCCTCTCTTATAAAGAAATTACAAAAGTTTTAGGATGTTCACTATCTTCCGTGGAATCTTTGCTTTTTCGCGCTATGACAAATCTTAAAGAAAAGCTTAAAAAGCTTGATTTCACTTAATTGTGGGATTCCCAAGAGGTTAATTTAGCAAGTTTGTAGTCCGATAAGTGTTTAAATTAATATAGGTATTCACCACAGAGGACACAGAGGGGAGGAAAGGCAAAAGCATCTAACTCTTTGATATTTAGATAATTATCTGTACTACAAACCTGCAACATCGTGTTTTTTTAGCACAGTTTTCGAGCAACTTACTTGACAGCTTCACAAAAAGTCCAATTTGCCTTTTGTTTAGTCATTCCTGCGAAAGCAGGAATCCAGA
>CBDTTR010000134.1:0-6171 GCA_965363405.1 uncultured bacterium
TTGAGAAACTAATATGAATGGTGAAAGTGAAGCACAAGGCAATTTAAGAGACCTGCTAAATGTTATATTCAAACATAAAGCAAAGATAGTTATCATCTTTCTTACTGTAGTAGTGACTGTTACTATCGGTTCTTTTCTGATGCCACCAGTTTATGAAGCATCTTCCAAAATCCTGATTAAATTCGGCAGGGAAAATGTCTATATGCCCACCAGCCCGGCGGCAGGTGGAAACCAGCCTATTCTTTTTGACTCTTCAAGAGAAGAGCGCATCAACTCAGAGGTGGAAATACTAAAAGGGCGAAGCCTTATAGAAAAAGTCTTAAACGATATGGGTGTCAAAAAGATCTATCCGGATATCGACAAGAAACCGCTCATTCCTCGCCCTGGCTCTAAGAAGTTTACCCCTCTTGATAAGGCAACACTCGCTTTTGAGAAGAAACTTACAGTGGAGGGGGTAAAGAAATCTGATATTATCGACATCAAATTCCAACACGGAGATCCGGAAATCGCTGCGCAGGTGGTGAACGAACTGATCGACACCTTTCTTGACCATCACTTAACGATTTACAAACAGTCTAAACAATACAGTTTTTTCGATGATCAGGTAAAACTCCTGGAAGGGAAGCTCAAGGAATCTGAGAATGAACTTGAGGTCTTCCGAAGACAAAACACTATCTCATCTTTGGAGGAACAAAAAACCCTCCTGCTTAATCAAATTTCAGACTTGGAGGTAGAACTGGTAGGCACACGAAGCACGATCAGTGAGAACGAGGGTAAAATGCATGCACTTAAGGGATTTCCCTCTGGTGACCGTAAAGAGGTCAAAATGGGTGAGGAGACTGATTTTAACCCCTTTGCCATCAGTGCCATCAGGAACAAATTAACTGAGTTAAAACTGAGGGAGGAGGAATTGCTTGGCAAGTATACAGAGCAGAGCTTATTTGTGAGAAACGTCAGGAAAGAGATTGAGAAAGCTCAAGAGCTGTTGGCTAAAGAAGAGAAGACATACCATGACAAAGCGATTACCAGTATAGACCATGTACTGAATGCACTCAGGAGCAAGGGAAAGAGTCAAGAAAGTCATCTGGCAGATTATCGACGGGAACTAATCAGGATCAACAGTGTGGAGCTCAAGCTGAAAGAACTGGATCGTCAGGTTTCTTTAAATGAAGAAAACTACCAGCTCTACGTCAGACATATGGAAGAAGCTAGAATCTCCGATGCTATGGATAATCAGAAAATCGCTAATATCAGCGTGGTAGAACCAGCACTCCCACCCATCAAACCTGTTAAACCAAAAAAAATACTCAACATACTTCTTTCTATTATACTGGGTGGAGTTGCCGGTTTGGGAGTAGCGTTTTCCTCTGAATATTTCAGCCACAGTTTCAATAACAGTGAAGACGTCAAACAACATCTTGGTCTAAAAGTCTTGGCATCAATACCCGAAATGAAGTAATGAAAATTTACTTTTCGGACGCAGATATACGCAGATTATCAAGATTTTAAATGCGAAGTTGCGCATTGAAAGACAGCTGATAATGAAAATTAAAACCCGTAACATTCTGTTTGTAAAATATTTGTCTGCGATTATCTGCGAAAATCTGCGTCCAAATTAAAGGAGAAAAGGTGGCGAAAACGTTTGAAGCCTTAATTAAAGCGGAAAAGGAAGATCAGATAAGGCCAGAAGAATCAAAGATATTTGATTCAAAACCCCACTCCAAACCTTACATACCGGCATCCTTTAAGCTCCCGACTTATATTGTAGAGGAATATCACAGAATGAAGCATGTCTTACTCAGTACCAGCCCTGGCAAAGAAATGAAAACCCTTATGTTTTTCAGTGCAGCAGAAGGGGATGGTACTTCAACAGCCCTTATCAATTTTGCCATAACTCTCGCTTCAGAAGGCGATAAGGTATTACTGGTTGATGCCAACTTAAGAAATCCATCTCTTCATGACCCCTTCAGCATAGAGAAAAAAAGCGGATTAACTGAATTGGTTTCTGAGAACAGGAAATTGGAAGAAGTTGTTAAAGAAACCCCTATTAGCAATCTATCGGTGATTACCGGGGGGATTCCTCATACTAGCCCCTCATCTATCTTTGAATCCAGTTTGCTGGATGCCCTTATAGAACAGATGAAAACACGAGCTGACTGGGTATTGTTTGATTCTCCTCCCATAAACGCTTACAATGATTCCAGTACCCTTGCAAAAAAAATGGATGGTGTGGTAATGGTGGTGCAAGCAGAAAAGACTCGATGGGAGGTAGCACAGAGCGCACGACAGCGAATGGAGCATGATAAGGTAAAGATATTGGGAGTCGTTTTAAATAAAAGACAAATGCACATTCCTGAATGGGCGTATAAGATGCTGTAAACGGAACCACGAATTACAAACCTTAAGTATAAAACCTACCAAGATTTTTCTCTTGTCTTAAAAAACCTTTCCACAGAAAATGTTAAAAACTTGTGGATAACTCTATTGATTATGTAGTAAACCCCATATAATAGTTAAGGTTTTAGCACTTCGATCAAATCCTGACCACTAAGTTAATCCAATAAAAACAAGCTGTTATAAGGCGAGGCGCATGTCTATACATTCAGTGTTGCTAACTTTCTTTTTTGGGTAGCAGATTGTCCACAGTCAAAAAAATGAACTCAACATATTGTGCTTGCCACTTTAATTGACACTCAATTTGCTGCTTTTTCTTTTTATTAATAGACAATTTGGAAAATTGCAAAAAATTTGAATTTCGCTACTATGAATTCTTTTATAAACGGTAGAGGAAATTGTATGGCTTGGGGAAAAATTCTGGGTTAAAGACTTGTTCTTTCATTTTTGACATGATATGGATACGAACTAACGATTGATTAATTTGTAGATTAAAAAATATCACCTCCCATAGAGAGAGGGGATATTTCGCTTTTTTTACTAGGCTGTTCACGATGGCATTAAAATTAAAAAGTTACTTAAAATTCCTCCTCTGGTTTTTATTCTTTATTACATTTACTTTGGAATTGGTAAAGATTGCCTTCGAATTAAGTCCCAACGTTGGCCATCAGCAACTGAGCTGGACAAATGCGTTTTTCTGGTCCAGCCTGTTTCTCATGGAGATCATTATGGCTGGTATGATTCTCTATTACATAGTGAGAAATCCTGCCCGCAGGAAGAGGCTCATCACTCTTTCTGTATGTCACTTCTCTGTTATACTCCTGCTTCCAACGCTTTTAGACGATTGGAGCTGGACATGCCTTCTCTACCCCTGGCCTCACTCTTTTCAGGCTTTTGATCCAGCCACTCCCAAAACGGCTTTTGCTATAAGTCTGTTTGTTGGGTTCATCCTGGTTCCTTTTATTACCTATAAGTGGGGTGCAAAAGGATTTTGTGGGTATTTGTGTCCCCATGGAGCATTTTTCTCTGAAACCTATGGAAGAGCTTTTGCTTCACACCCCAGGCGTTTAGAATGGGCTAAAGATTATATCCCACCAGTTTTTTTCGCTCTGATGGTTTTTGGCCTGATTGTTATTTTGTTTAAGCCAGGTATGATTATCCCCATTCGCTCGATTCAAAAATTTGCTTATTTCTTTTCTGCAGAATTCTTCTATTTTGTAATAGGTATTCCTTTAATTGGTGGCCGTTCTTATTGTCGGCTTATCTGCCCCATGGGTTATTTTATAAGGCTTATTGTAAGGTTGAAGCGGAGATTGAACTAGGAAGCGGTTGACCATTTCTTAGCGGGGACGCTAGAGGGACGTCATGGAGACGATCAAATTCCAGGAATTATTGCGCAAAACCGGTTCCTATGAAACGGTGCCCGAAGAAGCGCGAACCATCAGTGACAGAATGTTCGGCTGGTTAGATGTGTGGTATTACATTAAGTTGTTCCGAATTGTCTATTTGGGACATCGTTATTCACTTCAGGGTAAATTCGATAGAAAAGGATGGTCTGAGCTTTCGCACGGGGTCATGAAAGCCGTTGAAGGTTGTGGCGGGATAGTAAATGTCAGTGGTGCGGAACATTTAAGGGAACTTCATGGTCCGGCAGTTTATGTATCCAACCATATGAGTATGATAGAAACACTGATTATTCCCTGTCTTGTTCTTACTTTCAATAATTACCTCTCAACGGTTATCAAACAAAGCCTGATGAAATATCCTTTTTTTAAAACAATGCTAAAACAGTTTGATGCGATAACTGTTACAAGGGAAAACCCCCGCAAAGATCTCAGGACTGTCCTGACGAAAGGAGAGGAAATACTCAAGCGGGGGTGGGCAGTGTCGGTTTTCCCTCAATCAACACGCAGCACAAGTATTGATCCGGAAGATTTCAATACTCTTGGCATCAAACTGGCAAAAAAAGCTGATGTTCCCATTGTTCCGTTAGCGCTTAAAACCGACTTTTTGAAGCCCGGGAAGATGTTCAGAGATTTTGGGCACCTTGACAGGAGTAAAAAGATATATTTTAAATTTGGTGAGCCCTGCAGAGTAGAAGGCAATGGCCGCGAAACCCATGAAAGAATAGTAGATTTTATAACTAAAACACTTAAACAATGGGAATAATTCCTGTAATCACCTTTTATTAGCATACAAGATAAATTCCTCCATACTTACCATGCCAATAAGGGATCTATCAATTGCTTTCTCCGCAACTACTTACCAATACCCTCTTATAATACCACAGTGACATCGTTGGAAGCACCTCTGTTTCTCTATTTTTTCAATTAAATTGATAGATTGCAAATAGTCAATTAAAATTATAAAGTAATCATAATTAAAAAGAGCATCATACTTGACAAATTTAATTTTTGTAGTTATATTTAAATAAAGCAAAAGATAAGATGAACTTCTTTATGGTATAAGACTGTGAAATTTTTAAAAAAGTCATCAATAATAGTAATTATTTTAGGGTTTTGGTTGTGGACTACCTTTGCTTATTCAATACAGGTACAGTGTAACTGCTGTTCCCATGAGGAGTATAAGTGCTGCTGTAACGAAAAAGCACATGCGGGACATTTATCCAAGGGTTCTAAAATTATTTCTGAAGAAAGACATTGCCAGTGTATTTTATATGAATATGTCAACCCTATAGCTATCCTTCCTGAAAACGAATCCACTTCTATACTGAAAAAAGTACAAGTCCTGACTTTTGAACAGCACATCTCAGAGGCAAAGATTCTTCTATCCCAGGAGAATATCGTTGCCCATTTGAATAAAAATTTCACCTCCAAAAATATTCCCTTATTTCTCCTTAATGCATCCTATTTGCTGTGATCCCAGAATTTGCAGTAGCCATCTACTGCGGCTTGCCCGAAAAGTTTCTTTTCTTAACTGTTTTTCATAAATAATATCTTTAATGGAGAAAAAATCTCCAAAACACAATCTCATTTTATGGAGGATTTCACAATGAAACGATTAATGAGTATAACAATCACACTGTTATTTGTTTTTACACTAGTTTTTACCGCTCACATTGCGGGAACTCAAGCACAGCCGAATATGGGTGATGACGACCACCACATGCCGGGACCCTGGAATCCGTCTAATCCTGGAGATCCTGGTCAGCCCGGCCCTGGATACCCTGGTCAGCCCAATCTTGAGAATCCAAGTCCGTCCAACCCCTGGTATGGTGGTCACTATGGACACCATCATGAAAACATTAAGATAGCAGATTTGTATCTTGACAGTGACCCTGAGATTATTATTTTAGAGGATGGAATGATTACTGTTATGCACAATGAGGGAGAAGTTCTCTTCACCAGGACAGTTGAAGGAATAGAAGATCATCACAATGGTGGATCGTGGATGATGCCGGGATATGGTAATCGCCACAACGGTGGAGTTACACTTGAGGTGACCGACTTTGATGGTGATGGGATTCCTGAGATTATTATTCTTGATACTGAAAAGTTAATTGTCCTGGATAATAATGGAGACCCTAAAACTACCATTACTCTTCCCTAAAGTGCAACCGAGCAGGACTATTTAAGGAGATGGGATTTAAAAACCCCATCTCCTTAAAAGAAACTAAATGTTAACCAAGTCAAAGAAGGAGGATATTACAGTGAAAACAAATAGGTATTTTATGGTGTTACTAACAGTGGCCATGTTGATGACTGCGTTTTCTGTGTCAGCAGAAGATCAATTCGAAACCATTCAAATCAACCACGG
>CBDTTR010000135.1:0-6118 GCA_965363405.1 uncultured bacterium
TTGAGGGACTCACAAAATGTGGAGATTTTATAGTGCAAGGTGAACTTGATGAAACATTTTCAACCAATATAATTTCAAAATATGTGAGTAAAAAATTAGGAATAAGGGTGGTTGAGGTATACAAAAATACACAGCACGAAGACACAGGGATGTTTGTTCGTCTGGTTGGAACAATGAGCCTTGTGAAGACTGGCTACCCCTTTCTTTTTTTAGATGCTGCGATTACAAATGTTAGCCCAGTTACAGCTGAAAGAGAAGAGATAACAACCAGAGTAGCAATACATCTTCCGCAGGCTAATCCTGAACAAAGAGATTTGTTTTTCAATGCCCTAAGCGAGAAAGCAAAGGAGATTGGTGTTTCTTACAGGAATTTGGAAAGGGATACATTGCCTGATTTTTGGGGATCAATCTGGCTAGCTGAATCAAAAGGATTTGCCCCTGACATGATCAGGCATCTCAGGGATTATGCGTGGATTTCCTATAAAATGTTTACTGAAGAGACAATGGTTAAGAGTCCATTTGATTACAAGCCCATGCAGGAAATGATGATATTCAACAACGCTGAGGCAGAGCACCTCATGTTTAAAAATATGGGATTATCCGTTCCAACAGAGGCTCAGGCAGCATTTTTTAGCGTCATAGTTGGTGCAGGTGCTTGGAAATAGAACTCATACTTTTCTCAAAGGTTAGTTTATTTTCCCTTTTAGATTAACTTTGAAAACTGGTTTTTTCTTATAATTGGTATGAATTTCTAATGTTTCCTTGAGCAACCCTTTCTCAAGTTTATCCTTATCTAATGAAACAGTGATAACGTATCTTTTTCCTTCCTCCTTAGTTTCTATTTCTGTACTAATAAGTTTACTGCTTGGAACTATTTTTTCTATTTTAAAAGGATCACCCCTCTCTTTCCTCACTGTAATATATTTTTTGAGGTTTAGCTTAGGAGGTTGTATATCTGATTTCGGTGTTATAGTAAGATTACCGAAATAGAGGGAAGTTGGTGAGATGGTTAGTTCATCTTTAAAATTAATGCTAACTCTAATATCAAGTTTCGTTTTCTTCTCATTGTTGGTTGTGAGGGTAATTTTCCCTCTCGATCTTCCATCCAGACCTTCCAGAGTTTTTACCATGAGTTCATATTCTTTTCCATCTACAACAGATTTTAACTCATAGCTGATTTTATTGTCTATATCAGATTCCAGATTAGTTAACTTTAATGGTGAATCCCCGTTATTAATAATTTTTAAACTTTTAGTGAGAGTATCGCCCTCATAACCGGTTAAGTAAACTCTTGGTGAAGGCTTAACACTGATATAATTTTTTACTTCTCCTTTGAGATTGATCCTGAGAGAAGATTGTTTTGGGTCGTTTGAAGTTATAGTTGCAGACTTCGAGAACTTGCCGCTCATATTTTTTGTTTTTACTGAAAGTGTAACTTTACCCTCCTGACCAGGAGATATGACCTTATCGAAACTGGCCACAGAACATCCTCAGCCGGGTTTTACTCGTTTAATTAACAAATCTCCTTCACCTTTGTTTTTAACTATAAATTCATGAGTTGCTAACTTTCCTTCATAAATTGTACCAACATCATACTCTTTATTTTCAATTAATATCTGAGATTGCTTTTCGCTCTTTGTTTCAGTCTGCTGCTTTTTCTCAAGAGCCGGTTTTTTAGAAATGGTGGGCTTTACCTGATCTGCTGCGAAGGCAGGATTCCATGATGACAGGTAGAATGTAACAATTAACAAACTTAGTGCACATTTTAAGAAAAATAAATTTTTCACGTTCATCCCCTTTCTATATGTTTTTGGTTTTTCATTTATAGCATTAGCCCAAATAACCCAGATTCCTTAATCTTTCTTTTATCGTTTCTATTTCCTCCTTGCTTAGTTGATCTCCCGAGTCTATTTTTGTGTTCGATGCAACATCTCTTAAGATGTAGACTATAAAATCATTAACGGAATTAAAACCCGAATCTTCAATCAGAAATTTCAAATTATTATAGAGAGGCCTGGGAATTTTTATAGTAACTTTATTGTCTTTTTTATCATTCATCAGTTGTATCTTATATTATTTAACGAATATCTATTGTGTTTGTTCTAAAAATTATTATGAAAGAGGGATTATATACATAATTTAAAAAAATGTCAAAAATTTATGCGGTATATACAAATAAAATTCTGCCGTTTCTTTTTAATATAAAAAGGATTGAGGAGGTGGTATATGTTCTTCCATCCAAAAGAAGGGAATCTAAGGTATCAGTATCACTGCCAATTTAGTGCTTTAACGTATCTTAACTATTACAGTTTTTTATCATAGCTGATAATTTGAATGTCTTTGATAATTCATTTCAATCTTTTTGTTAATCTGTATATTTACAACGGTGAATATTCAGAAAATATTTCTAAATTTATAAATAATTAGTTTGACAAATTATAAGTGAATACGCTATATATAACTCGCTCTTTGCCAGAGACATTAGCTCAATTTGATTCTTTGACGAAAAGAATTTAAAAGACACAAATTGACAGATTTAATCTATTCATGTACGTCTCATTCTTGTCGTGGCTGCCCACGCTTGAATGAGCTGATAATAAGCAACCCCATCATCTACTGGGTATTTACTCCGTTGGGAAATTGCAATAAATGGTGTTTGCCCAAATTTTTAAAAAGGAGGTGAAGTTATTTTATATTACAGTTGATGGGATTTTAAAGGTTTAACTAAACTAACAAAGAAAGGGGAAGCTACTTATGGAAAAAGTGCTTATTTATGATCAAGAGAAATGCGTTGGATGCCGAAGCTGCGTGGTGGGATGTTCTCTTTATCATGAAGGTGAGTGCAGCAAGTTACTTTCACGGATCAATATTGTTCGTAATGAGCGTTATGGTGAAAGCTTTGTCGCAGGTTGTGATCTGTGTACAGATCCGCCCTGTGCTGCTGTTTGCCCAACAGGGGCATGTGCAGTTGACCCCATAACAGGAATTGCAAAGATTGATCCAGAAAAGTGTATTGGCTGCAAAGAGTGTATGATTCATTGTCCCTTCGGGGCAGTTAACCTGCATCCAATAACCAGAAAGGCATTCAAGTGCGACCTCTGTGAGGGTCGTGAAGAAGGTCCCGTATGTGCTGATTGGTGTCCCAGTGGTGCTATTACCTGGGCTAAACCAGAAATTGCTGTTAAGGCTAAAAGAAGAGAAAAATTGCAGGGAAGAATAAATGCAGCTACAAAAGCGAAGGAGGTGGGCTAATATGTACGGATGGGCTGGACAAAGATTAAGACTAGATTTTACAAAAGGTGATATTATTAAAGAACCTCTGAGTTATGAATATCGTAGGAAGTGGATAGGAGGACGTGGTTTCAATTCAGATGTTATCTACAATGAGGTGCCTCCTGAGATGAGTCCTTTTGACCCTAGAGCCAGAGTATGTATAGGTGTAGGTCCTATGAATGGTACTGCTGCCCCTTCAACAGGTCGTGTAACCGTGAGTTGCAAGTCACCTCTAACCGGTGGTTTTGGTGATTCCAATATGGGAGGTCATTGGGGAGCTGAATTAAAGTATGCAGGATATGACCAGATCATACTACAGGGCAAGTCTAATAAGCCGGTTTATGTCTGGATAGATGATGATAAGGTAGAAATAAGAGATGCATCGCACCTCTGGGGTAAATTCCCAAGGGATGTTGATAGCATGATTAAAGAAGAGTTGAAAGATGAGGATATCCATATCCTGCAAATTGGCCCTGCTGGTGAAAATATGGTACGCTTTGCCTGTGTTTTTAACGATATATGGCGTGCGGCCGGAAGAACCGGAACAGGCGCGGTCATCGGATCTAAAAATGTAAGGGCTATTGCGGTCAGAGGTTCAGGCAGTGTAAAGATTGCAAAACCTAAAGAGTTCTTTGATGTGTGTAATCGTTTAAGACAGAAATTTAAGAATGATCCCATGAAAATGGGTTTATATGAATATGGAAGTTTGTGTCTGATAAATTTTGCCAACCGGGATGGATGGCTTCCCTGGAAGAACATGCAGGGCGGAGGCACACCTTTAGCCAACAACATGTCAGGTGAAACTCATTCTAAGACCGTTCTTAAGCACCGTGAAGGATGTTACGCATGTCCTATTTGCTGTGGACGATTCACCCAGATTAAGGAAGGTCGCTGGGCAGGAGAGGAATTCGGTGGCCCCGAATATGAACATGCTGTTCCCACTGGTCCAAGAGTTGGCATTATTGAGGATGCCAATGATATCTGGCATAATGCATGTTTGACCAATGACCTTGGTATGGACGGAATCGAAACCGGTGGCGTTATCTCTGCAGCCATGGAGTGGTACCAGAGAGGTCTTATTACCACCAAAGATACTGGAGGTATGGATCTCGAATGGGGTAATGAGGATGTTGTCGATCAGCTCATAAAGGATATTGCCTACAGACGTGGTTTCGGTGATGTTCTTGCTGATGGGGCTGACCGGGCATCAGATAAACTCGGCTTGGGTGACAAAGGACACTACTATACGATTACTACAAGAGGGATGACACTTCCAGGTGATGATCCGCGAGGTTTGGGATTCGGTTATGGACTATCCTTTGCCGTAGGTACTAGAGGTGGATGTGATCATCTCAGGTCTCTCTGCTGTCTGGAACTTTCAGGTGCTCTATATCCAGGACTTTGTACCGCGATATTGGGTGATGAAGAACCAAATAAGCCGGTAACTACTGCAGGTAAGCCTTACATGGTTTACTATGAGGAAAACCAGAAGGCAGTAGTAGACTGCATGAATGTGTGTTGTTTCACTACTCACTGGTCTTATGCTGTGTTGACCCATGATCAATTAGAATACTTTAACGCCTGTACAGGTTTGGACTTTACAGAAGAGGAATTACTTGAGGTAGGTGAAAGGGTTCATAACCTTGAGAGGGCTTATTGGGCACGGTTGATGTCGGGTGCCAGAGAAGACAATGTTCCTGAGAGATTTACAAAAGAGCCTATGCCTCAGCACGTTGATTACCAGACCAACGTTGGTGCAACCTTACCACTTCATGAAATGCTCCCGAAATATCATAAGTACCGGGACTATGAACCAGGCACGGGTTTCCCCAGTGATAGGAAACTTAAACAGTTAGGTCTGGATTATGTTGCTGATGATATAAGACCTATGAGGAAGAAGTATATGAGTGAAACAGAGAAGAAGAAGAAGAAGTATTATTATTAATCCAAGGAAAGGAGTAAAAGCTATGGCAGTGATGAATAAGCAACAGGCTAAAAAGTTTGCAGAGATGAGCGACTTCTTCCTGGATCTCCTAAATTACCTGAAAGAGAAGGGTATTATAGACAAAAAGGATCACAGTAGACTTCTCTTGGTAGGTTATGAAAGACTGGTTGAGCATCTGCAGAAGATTAAAGTCATCTCGTCACAAGATGCAAAATCTGCTATGAATAATGGATATAAGTCACTGGTATACACATTAGCGAAGTAGCAGATCAAATATAGTAAGAATGGTAAGAGCCTCCTACTTTAGTGGGAGGCTCTTTTTTAAAAGAGGTCTTTATAATGATTGTTGATATGAGATATTATGGTTTAGTTGCAGCGATTACGAAAAAAACACAGGAAAATATTGAATTTAAAAAGGGTACGACGGTTGAAGATGCCCTGGATACACTTGCAGAAAAATATGGCTACAAATTCAAAAAGGAGGTTTATTTCGAAGGATATTATGGTGATACAAAGGTAAGAACACCGAACCTTTTTCTTAATAAATTCAGAATTCAATGGAAACAAGACTATCCCAAAGGTCTAAAGACTCCACTTAAAGATGGTGATATGCTCTGGATGGGGCTTATTATTGGTGGAGGCTAGAGGTTTAACTATTTAAGACAATTAGAATTTATGTAAATTTTATTTTACTTTTAAAGTTGTGTTGTGGTAAAAAGCAATCCCAATATCAGTGAGTTATAAAATACGCTGACCAGTTTACAATCACATTACTAATCTCCACTTAACTAAACTAATTAAAAGGAGCTCCACATGCCGGCTAAAACACGTTCAAAAAAAATGCCAATACCTCCTTATCCCGGAACCAGGGATAAAGGAAAGGAAAGCCTTGTCAAGGTT
>CBDTTR010000136.1:0-6082 GCA_965363405.1 uncultured bacterium
ACATTCCCTTTATACGGTTTGGCAATCGGGGTAAATGCCTTGACCGAGCAACAGTACCGTTCTTCTATCTTGGCATTTGCAAATCTATCCGCTATGGGGCTTTCCTTAGTAAAGCGATCGAAAGCCTTCTCTGGCAGATCCTTCGGACTGCCAAGGTTAATCACATCTGTCCAGTCTTCAAAGTGTCCTGCTGGACCGGTACCTATAATGGGGGCCAGATTTGAACCATAGCTTCTACCCATCCATATCACCCATTCGGCAGGGTTATAGTCTTTCACACCAGACATATAGGTAGCCATGCAGAGGGCAAAACCCATAAAGCCACGATCCTTGTTAAATCCCATTGCCTGACCCAGGCGAGTGTTGCAACCATCTGCAATAACGAGCTTTTTTGCCTTGATTCTTAACTTCGTCCCTTTACTCACACACTTAACCTCAACGCCATCCGGAGAATCAATTGCATCGTAACCCGTGGTTTCGTTTTGAAAGACAACACCCAGTTCCAGACATTCCTCCAGCAGGCTCTGCAAGAGAAAACCTTTATCGTATTTGTAGGCGTATGGTCGCTTGTCCGGCCAGGCGAAGTGGATGGCATTGCCTTTGGGAGAATAGTAATATTTATCTACGCAGGGGTATAAATCCCCTTTGTAGTCCACTTCCCACCCGTTCACAGTGGAGATAACCTTACCCTTTTCAGTATCCACCAAAACGGTATCCCCGTTGTAGCCCTCATCCAATATTAAATGTTCGCTACAATATCGGGTAATCTTAGAAACGTCTTTTCGTTTCTCAATTAGAATAACTTCAAGACCCTTTTTGGCCGCCCACTTGGCGGCATGAATACCTCCAGGACCTGCACCAACAATGGCAAGATCATAGACCATAATTATTCCTCCTTACTTCTTACTTTATCGTCCACTAACTAATGGCTTGCATCGGACAAACCAGTTCACAGCTATGGCAGGCAGTACAATTTTGTGTATACACATGCGCCTTTTTATCGTAACCACCCTTATCGTCAAGCTCTAATGCTCCACAGGGACAATTCTCCATACAACCACCACATCCCAGACACTTGTCCTCATCAACCACCGGATACTGGCGACAGGATGGACAGATATCAAAAAACTCGGTGGGGAGATTCCGTTCCTGCTTCACTTTTTCTAGATGAGGCTCTGGTGCATAGGGGTTCCCACATTTCTTACACTCTTTCAACTTCTGTTCTACCTTCCAGTTGAGAATCTCTCTCTTGGGCCCGGTTGGCTCACATCCTTCCGGAGAACAAAGAAACGTTGATAACAGATCGTTTTTCTTTATAATTCCTGTCGGACAAATAAAGGCACAGGAACCACAGGCAATGCAATCTTCCGCTGTCTTACTGAAAGGAGACTCTACAACTTTATTCACACCACTTCCCGCAAACTGTATGGCACCAGCCTTAACAACTTCATTACAGGCACGAATACACAGCCCACACAGGATACAGTAATCATTGTCCTTTCCCATTTCCCTGGCACTCTCTAAAATGCCATATTCTTGAGCGAGCTGGCTTATTATTTTCACATTGGGCGAGCGAGCCAAATGGAGCTCAACCACCATCTTTCTCCCCTCAATAATCCGGGGCGTATTGGTTTTTACGATAAGCCCTTCCGCTACGGGATAGGTGCATGAAGCTTCAACAAATGTGTTACCGTCTTTATGTATTTCAACAATACAGAGACGGCAGGCTCCATAAGGTTTCAGAGCTTCATTCGAACAGAGCGTTGGAATCTCAATACCATGGGCACGAGCTGCCTCAAGAATGGTTGATCCCTCCTTCGCCTTTATCTTTTTGCCATTGATCTTAAGTGTAATCATAGGTTTCATCCCCTATCTTTGCTTCAAACGAGTTTATTCAGGCTCTTTTTCCAATCAGCTTTCCCTCAATTTCTTTCGGGAAATATTTCAGCACAGACATAATGGGTACGGCAGCCGTTTTCCCAAAAGCACAGGCTGAAGTGTCTGCCATTGCCGCAGCCATACGCTTGATTAAGTTGATATGTCCCTTTGTTCCCTGTCCATCCATAATATCCTCGAGAATCTCCTGCAACCGTTTGGTACCCTCTCTACAGATGCTGCATTTACCACAGGATTCATCAGCAAAAAAATCTGTGAAAAATTTAGCCATATCAAGCATATCCGTATCTTCATCCATAACCAGCAGACCTCCTGAACCGAGAAGGCTTCCTGCTTTTTTTAATTGGTCATAATCAAGTTTCATGTTAAGTGATTTTGCAGGAAGCACCCCACCAGAAGGGCCCCCTGTTTGAAAAGCCTTGATTTTTTTACCAGGGGTGGTACCCTTGCCAAAGGTATCAATAATCTCTTTGATACTCATGCCAAGTGGAACCTCAACCCAACAGGTTTGAGCAACATTGCCTGAAAGGGCTACAATTTTGGTTCCTTTGCTGGAAACCGTCCCAATCTTAGAAAACCACTTGCCTCCTTTTAAACCGATTAAGGGAACATTCGCCAGGGTCTCAAGATTATTAATCACTGTGGGATTTCCGTAAAGTCCCTCCTCGGCAGGAAAAGGAGGTCTCGGTCTCGGCTCTCCGAATGAACCTTCCAGGGCATTTAAAAGAGCGGTTTCCTCTCCACACACATAGGATCCTCCTCCCCGCTTTACCTTTAAGGAAAAAGAAAACGATGATCCCATAATGTTTTTTCCTAAAATACCCAGTTTTTCAGCCTGTTTAATTGCACATTCAATTCTCTCTAAAGCGAGCAGGTACCTGTCATTTAAATAGAGATATCCTTCCTCTGCACCAATGGCATAGCCAGCGATTAGCATACCCTCAATAACAAGGTGGGGATCCGATTCCAAAAAGCTTCGGTGCATGCCAATCTCAGGATCACCTTCACTACCATTACAAACGACATATTTTTTATCACCATCAGCATTGCGGCATGTCTGCCACTTGACTCCCGTGGGAAATCCAGCACCACCACGACCTCTGAGCTTTGATTCAGTCACCTCTTTTATAACATCCCCCGAACTCATGGTGCTCAGGGCATTGGCCAGAGATGCATAACCGTTAATGGCAATATACTCGTCAATACTTTCCGGATCAATGGTGCCGGCATTTCCACTCACCAGTTTCATCTGACGTTTATAAAAATCAAGCCTTCTGTATTCCTTAATGCCCGTATACGCCTTCGCAAGTTTCCCCCTGGCGTATTTTATGGGTTCGGTTGCCAATGCCGGCGTTGTTTCATCATGCCTCATGAGAACCATGTCTTTAAGTACGCCACCCGTCTTAACGGATTGTACCAGCTCACCAAGCTTTTCCAAGCTGACACCACCATACGTGATGCGCGGTTTGCCGAAACGAATCACCTCAACAATGGGTTCCGCATAGCAAAGACCATTACATCCTACAGCTACAACATCAGCCTTAACCTTCCTCTTTTTAACCTCATATTTCAAGGCCTCAAAAATCTTTCCAGCCCCTTTCGCTAAACCGCAGGTTGCTAACCCGACAGTGATTCTGGTCCTGGTCGGAGAGAGCAATTTCATTCTCTCTTTTTTTATCTTTTGAAGATCCTCTGGTCTTTTTATTTTCATATAACCCTCTCTTCTTCTATTCTTCTAAAATTCCTAAAACCTTAGCCTGGGCATCAGACCCTCCGTACACTTCCCCATCTACCATTACAGCCGGTGAGAGGTCACAGCACCCCAGACATCTGACTTTTTCCAGTGTGATTTGTGAATCACCTTCAGACATTTTCTTTTCAATCTCTTTTAGAATTGAACCACCACCGTTTACGTGACATCCTGTCCCATTGCATACATTTACAGTATGTTCTCTGGGTGACTCCGTGCGAAATGATTGATAAGAAGTAACCAGTCTATATAGCGTGCTCAGAAAAATACCTTTTTTCTGACTTACCATTCGAAGTGCCGCTTCGGGTATATAACCAAATTGGGTCTGGATGGCATGCAGCATGGAAATGATAGATTCCTGACCTCCCGGGAACGCATCAATTATTTTCTCAACCGCTTTCGAATCTACACCACCCATGGTCGAGAAACCTTTCAGGATATTGCTCTTAAAAGGTTCGGGAACTATTTCATTGACAATTTCTACAACATATCCTTCTTTATAAGGTCCTCCTTTTGCCTTTTGCCCCAGAACATCCATGAGTTTCCCACGGAAGACATCTCTCAGCGCCTCAGGTACTTCCTGGATCATTAGCTCAAACATGGATTCGCTGCTGCCTTCCCATGCACCCTGGGCCGCTTGCTGTGGGACTTTTTCAGGTGCAGGTGCTGTTTTCGCTTTTTTCTTAGCTTTTTCTCCGGCTGCCTTCTTAATTCCCATGGCCTGCATGATTGCACTTTTCTGAGGCTCTGGCAAATCTTCCCGAACCACCCTGGTAACGATCTCACTGGTAACTGGCTTCCCAGCGGCCTTGACAGACAAAAGCTCCAGCAACTTTGGCTTAATCATATCTCTCATGGCCTCAGGAACAGCATTCATTAGCTTTTCAAACATCTTTGTTCCATCAGGCATCCATTTTATATCCGACATTTTCCCGCTCCTTTCAAGGATCACTGATTACTGGAAAGTAATCTTCATCCTGTTGTATCCAGATATTTTTGCGCGGCATCAATCAGTTTCTTATACTCATTTTCTACAAAAACCTGGGCTTCGTCTATCTCCTTTTCAGAAAGATTCTCAAACCTTTTCTGAGCCTTCAGATAATCGGCCAGCAACCTGGGCTTTGGTGTCGTAACCGTTAACTCATAAACTCCACCACCGACCTCGTAAAGAGGAAACGCCCTGCTTTCAACCGCCCAACGTCCTATCTTAACAGTCAGTTCCGGTTCAAACTGCCACTCTTGAGGACATGGAGACAAAATATGAATATACGCTTTACCCTCAGTTTGAAAACCCCTCTTCACCTTTTCATAAAGATCAAAAGGGTGACTAGGACAGGCCGTAGCCACATATTGGAAACCTTCAGCAACAGCAACTGATGGCATCGTCTTCTCAATTGCCTCATTCAAAGAGCCTCCAACCTCATTATCAAGACAAACGATAAGATCTGCCTTTCCTTTTGGAATTTGCAAAAAAGAAACTTCAGTTTTTGCTCCTCCAAATATGTCGAAAGCTTTTTTAGAGGTATCTCCTTCCATTAACGGCCGCCATGATGCTTTTTCTATCCCTTTCTCTAATGTTTTATATGTCTGGCGAATAGCCAGGGCAAGTCCGCATCCAGGACAAGCTTGATTTTTCTCAGGGACAAAGTATTCCTTACATGGCAGGAAATTTGAAACATAAAGACTGAATTTATCCATGCTTATCCTCCTTCACCATGCTGATGGCTCCAAACCAGCATTCGCGATGGCAAATACCGCATCCTTTGCACTTATCTAGATCTGCCTCGAAAAAGCCGTCACCGTTCCTGTATATAGCACCATCAGGACAATAAACATAACAAAGTCCACAGCGGATGCAATTTTCTATGTCCCACTCAGGGATCCACTCCCTATAGTCCCCCGGGTGAAAAGGCTCACCTTTACCCTTTTCAAGCAGAGAACATTCTATCATGCTTTTTTGAAATCTTTTGGTTGATTCCAAACCCTTTCTCCTTTCCAAAAATGATAAAGTGTTAAAATGCAGATTCTTCTGCTTGTTTTATCTTGATTCAGATAAGATTCAAACTTCATTTGGTGCTTTTACTGGACAGACATTTACACAGGTTTTACATTCCAAACATAACTCCACGTCCACAAATGCCCTGTCCTTAATAAAGCATATAGCCGTTCGGGGGCAAAGATCGACACATCCCCCGCAACCCACACACTTTTCTCTGTCGATTCGAATCACTCTGAGTCTCCTTTTAGCAAAATTAGGCTGGTGCAATTCCGATTAGCTAAATTACAGAACAAAATTCTTCAGAAGTAAATTACCACCCGTGAACGGGTGGCTTTGTTTTACCCGGACGGGCGAAACAAAGGAAGCACGAAAGTGCTGATGTTTCCTTTTGCGACCCCGCGCAAAGCACGGGGTTTTTGAAGCAAACAATAAGATTG
>CBDTTR010000137.1:0-6061 GCA_965363405.1 uncultured bacterium
AGGGTTGGCTTTTCCTCTGGTTGCCTTCATTACTTCTCCCACAAAAAAGCCAAATAATTTCTCCTTCCCCCGATGATACTCCTCCACCTCTTTCGTATTAGCTGAAAGGATACTATCAATCACCGCATTGATTTCACCTTCATCAGATACCTGCTCTAACCCTCTTTCCTTTACAATATCTGCTGCTCTCTTCCCACTCTGATACATTTCCTCAAATACCTTCTTGGCAATCTTCCCACTTATTATACCTTGATCTACTATCTTCAACATGTCCGCTAGACCCGAAGGTGTAATCAGACAATCCTCAATTTTTTTCCTGCTCTCTTTTAATACTCTAAGCAACTCACCCATTACCCAGTTGCTCACTATCTTTGGCTCTGAATAGAGTTTAACACATTTTTCGTAATAATCAGCCAGTGGTTTTGAGCTGGTTAATATCTCAGCATCATAATCAGGAATGCAATATTCACTCACAAAACGTTTGTGGCGTTCCACAGGAAGTTCAGGGAGTGTCTTTCCAATTTCGTCAACCCACTCCGCATCAATTACTATAGGTACCAGATCAGGATCGGGGAAATAGCGGTAATCATGTGCCTCCTCCTTACTCCTCATAGAAGAAGTAATCCCCTGGTTAACATCCCAAAGTCTAGTCTCCTGCATAATGGTTTCTCCGTCTTCAAGCATTTGCTCCTGTCGTTCTATCTCAAATTCCAGGGCATTCTGAACATGACGAAAAGAATTCAGGTTTTTCAACTCAACTTTGGTACCAAGCTCTCTTTGTCCCTCAGGACGGAGAGAAATATTTGCATCACAGCGAAAACTGCCTTCTTCCATATTGCCATCACAAACTTCCAAGTACTGCAAAATTGCACGCATTCTTTGTAAATATTCACTGGCCTCTTCAGGAGTGTTCATGTCGGGTTCGCTCACAATCTCCATCAGGGGAACTCCTGTACGATTAAAATCAACATAACTACAATCGCTAACTGCACCTTCCATCTCATGGATTAGTTTTCCTGCATCCTCTTCCATGTGAATCCTTAAAATACCTATTCTCTTTTTCTTTCCCTCTTTGCCAACTTCAATCTCAATATGGCCATCAGAAGCCAGTGGTTTCTCATATTGAGAGATTTGATATCCCTTGGGGAGGTCTGGATAAAAATAATTTTTCCTGGCAAATTGGCTATAAGGAGCAATCCGGCAGTGAGTTGCCAAGGCAGTTTTCATAGTAAACTCAACTACTTTTTTGTTCAATACTGGTAAAACTCCCGGCATTCCCAGACATATGGGACAGGTTTGCTCGTTGGACTCCTCGCCAAAAGCAGTAGGACAACTACAAAAAATTTTACTCTTTGTTAAAAGCTGGGCATGCACCTCAAGCCCTATAACTGTCTCATATTTCATTGGTATCCCTTTTCTACAACTATCAATTGCAAATATTCCTAATTCATTTCCATATCATAATCAATAAAAAAAACCAACTTATTAATCTGACAAGATATTTATTTTAGGATATAGATTTTGATGTATTCGTAAAAAGTCCAATTTGCTACTTATTTGTCATTCCTGCGAAAGCAGGAATCCAGTAATTTCAGGTTGTTATGGACTCCCGCTTTCGCGGGAGTGACTCGATTTTTGACTTTTTACGAGAGCATCAGATTTTGGCTGATTAAAAATCAATGTACATGACAAAACAAAGCGGTATCTCGAAAAACAGTAAGCAAGCTTGACAAATGGCGCAAAATTATTTATCTTTATAGGAAAAAGGGGGAACAAAATGTCAAAAGATATTGTACCTGAAATGGTAGCCAAAGAACCCTGGATGACAGAAGAACTGCAAGATAAGTTGAAGAAGATGGTTCCTGATGGGAAGATTACCTGTGTTCAGGCACATCGTTTTGCTTACGATCAATCCATTGAGCTTGGGAACATGAAACTGCTGCTTGATGCATGCGACATTAGGTTACAGGAATGTCAATTGGGCTGCTTCTAATCACACACAAGGAGAATAAAAAGTGAGTTTGCGAGAAGAACTGAGAAAAGCAATATTAAACAAGATAAAAAAGGGAGATAATCCTCTTGAAGGGTTTTTTACCACTGAAGAGACCCAGGGTGCTATTTTAGCAGTACTGGTTTCCGGAAGGCACCTTCTACTTGAAGGCCCTCCTGGTATAGGTAAAACCACTGTAGCGAAGATCATCGCTAAGCTGCTTCCCTCCACGAAGGTGGTTAAGGGATGTCGTTATGTGTGCTCTCCTGACAATCCCACCTGCCCTGATTGCCTGGGAAAATCCAAGCTTAAATCAAAGACTATTCCCGGGGAAGAACGGTTTATCCGCATTCAGGGCTCACCCGAGATGATGCCTGAGGACCTGATAGGAGACCTTGATCCAGTACTGGCAATGCGGTTAGGAATTCAGGATTCTCGTGCTTTCAATCCTGGAAAGATTCAGAAGGCACATCGCAAAATCATGTTCATCGACGAATTGAATCGTGTTCCCCAAAGGACACAAAATACCCTTTTACAGGTTCTAGAAGAGGGGACCGTCACCATTTCTGGTTTCGACATTGAAGTACAGGTAGATACTCTGGTGGTGGCAACAGAAAACCCGGAGGAATATGCCGGTGCCGAGAGGATATCAGAGAACTTAGGAGATCGCTTCGAGAGGTTAACCATTGACTATCCCACTGTCGAACAGGAGATAGAGATTTTAAAAATCTATGGTAAGAAGATCAAACCGGTTGAAGTACCAGATAAGATAACTAAAAAAATCGTCAACATCTCGCAGCATTCCAGGTCTCTCAAGGAACTGGATCGCCCCCCAAGCGTAAGAAGTTCCCTATCTATTTATGAGCAGGCTCAAGCTCTTGCAAAGCTGAGAGGAAGATCAAACGTTAAGCCCAAGGATGTAGAGGAAGTGACAAGAACTATTCTTAAAGGAAGGATTTCTGTCTCTGGAGAAAGCAAATACTATGATGAGCCCGAACAACTGATTGAAAAAATCATTGAGGAATCAGAAGGTGAATAAATATGAGTATAACTCTTGATGATATTCGCCATATTTTACTGAACCAGGGTGATGTTTCCATTCTCCACAAAATCCTTAAAAAAACATTCAAAAGCCCTCCTCTTGCAGAAATAAATACTTCTCCAACTGCACTACTTAAGCTCTTAAATCCCCAACTGGCTGAAGCGGTTGAAGGCTGGATGTCTGGGAGAATACCACAAAAAAAAAGCAGGCCTAAAATTAAGATCCACATAAGGCCTGTTATCCCTTACGGGCGCAATGTAAGTGGATTTATAGAAAGCTCTATTACTCAACTCAAACCGGATGTGGTTGCCCTTGACACTCCTCCTGTAACCGGTCTGGGATCTGGCAACTTCTACGCCTTCAGTTTTCACAACATGCTGGGGTTGCCCCTGTCAGTAAAAACTCTTTCATCCGAGGGAGCGCTTCTTAATAAGGGCAACTTCTTCTCAGGAAGTCTGCTCGAAACGACCATCATCAAATGCTACCTCGAACACATTCCTCTGGTTCCCATTGGAGTACCGGCCCGCAAGGCACCTTCACGGACAGAACACATTTTTCATCAGTTTCTTGAAATAATATATGAAGACTTTGATCAATTTTTAGGCAAACGACACACGGATCAGGATATTCAAGAGCAAGCCTTTAAACTCATTACTCATATTTGGAATGCTTCTCCTTCAATAAAAGAAGAAAGAGAATATCTGATCGATGAGTGCTGTTATCTCGCCAGTAGAATAACAGAACTCTGTGCACTGGTGAAGAAGGGAGGTTGCATTCTTATATTCATAGATATGAAACACCTTAGTGACATTGAACCTCTACTTAAAACCTTAAACAAAGACAACCACTTTTGGGAGGAGTTTTACCAGCCTCCCTTAAGAACAGGAATAAATTCACACTACCAAGCCTCTGAAGAAAAGATTGACCCTCTATGGGAATATGCCAGGGCAAAAGGACCCTCCAGCACGCTTTGCCAGAAATTATTCCAAAGGAACTTTAAGAAGTGGGCAACAAAGATCACACAGGAAACGTTAACCACATCATCTGCTGACCAACTGATTACTCACATCCTGGATATTACTCGAAATCATCCTGAGATTGAGCGTGGAGCCAGCGTAAGAGGATCTCTTGCCCTTAGAGAAGTTGCTCAAGGCTACGCCTGCCTGGGGAATGGTTATAACCGCTCAGCTCTTTACCAGGCATCACTTACAACTCTGCCACATAGAATCCGGATGAAGCCTGGCAACGAAAGGGAACCTTTAAACATCATCAAAGAAATCAGCCAAGAGGCTCTCTATGAACTAAGTTATCACCCTGAAGAAAAGCGGGTAAAGAAATCAAAGCCTTCACCGCTAACCAGAGATAATTTAAAACAGGCTTTAGAGGGATTAACTGATGTTGCACTTAAACATGATCTAGCAGAACAAAAATCATTTTCCAGCCAGGACTGGTCTCTCGCTCAAGAAATGATGAAGCATCCTCTGGTGCAGGAGGCTCTCAGCAATGCGAACTATCCAACTGAAAGTCAAGAGGCACTTAATCAGTTATTGGAGGAACTTGAAAAAAGAGAGTTTTTACAACACATTGCTCCTGATCGCTATGCTTTAACCGAGAAGGGTAAAAAGGATTTAATTGAAAGGTTTAAACAAAAGCTGGAACGGGGAGAGATTAGCCCTGATCAACTGGAAGAAATGTTGAACCAGATCAAAGGTCTTCCCACTTCCTCGTCTGGTATTTCTATGAAGCTTCCCAAAGAGAAGATGTCTCAATTCCTTGCTGAATTGATGGATGCACAACATCAAGGCAGGTCCTCGAAAACATCACTGGAAGATATCTACGTTCACTACGCCCTGGGAGAAAAGAAAGGAGTTAAAACCGATCCAGAAAAGCTTGACTACCAGAAGCTCCAGATTATGATTCATCAATTAGAAGAAAAAGGCTTACTAAAGGTGAGCGGATCGCAGATGAAGCACTACACACTGACTTCCAGGGCACTCTCACGGTTATTAGAGGAACTGATTCCTAAAAGCTCCAGCAGCTCTCTTACAAAACATGCCTTCAAAAAGGAACACGAAATCGATAAGTCGGAGGTAAGACGCTATAAGAAAGGAGATGTTTACAGAGACATTTCCATCCGCCACACACTAAAAGAAATGATTAAACATGGGAAAACACTAAAGGATATAGGGCAGAAAGAATTCAGGTCATTTGACAAAAAGCCAAGTGCTCAACTGGACATCGTTTTATGTATTGATGTTAGTGCATCGATGAAAGAACAATCGAAATTGCGATATGCAAAGCTCGCCCTTGCAGGCTTGGCAAAGGCCGCGTTGGATAAAAAGGATCGGGTAGGAATTGTTGCCTTCAGCAATGTGGGAAATGTAGTTATACCACTAACTGATGATTACAGAGCCATTATGAATTCAGTCATAAGACTTCGGGCTGACCAGTACACGAACATCGGGAATGGGCTGCTTCATGCCCGCAACATGCTGCTTCGTGACAAAAGCGGTAATAAAAAGCACATTATCCTCATAAGTGATGGGCAACCCAATGCAGCTCTTTCTGCTGATGCAGAGAGGGAGAATTTATCAGAAAAAGAAGTGGAATTTAATACGGGGCATCGCATACCCGATGATTGGATTAAGCAAGATCGGCTTGTCAAAACATCTAAAGGGGATGACTGGAAAAACAAAGAACAACTGGGAACAAAACATGCCATTATTGAAGCTCGCAAGACAAAAGACAATGATATCAAGATATCCGTTCTCCTCATTGCTCACCAGGATGAGCTTGGTGAATGGATAGCCCGTAAGATCGCCCAAATTGGGCGAGGTAAATTCTATAGAGTCAAAACAATAGAAAACATGCCCATCGATGCCCTCCAAATGTTTCAGTAGTTTCTTTGTCCACTTATTCTCCTCCTCAATGCTTTATCGCTAACCATCTTCATATCCTCTTATCATTATGATTCCTACTAAACAAAAAAAACAGGAAGGATTATTTATTGCTTGACAAAGTTCAACTGA
>CBDTTR010000138.1:0-6030 GCA_965363405.1 uncultured bacterium
TTCCTTGTGTAGCGACTATTGCGGTTCTATGGAAAGAAATTGGAAGTAAGCGAACGTTGTTTACTATAACTTTTACTTTTGTTTTAGCCGTTATTTTAGCAACCATTACTCGATTTGTATATTAATTCATCAGTATAAAGTTGCCAGACCAAATATTATTTCTCTGTAGATACCAAAGATACCAACAGAAGAAATTAAGATAAGATAAATTTTTTAAACATAGTGTAAAACTTTAGTGGGGGTTTTAAAAGGAAGAAAGGTTTGCCATAAGTTAAATAAAAGAGGTAAATCTACCCTATGGAGAATCTAGAAGTAATCATCAACTTACCCTATCTTAAATTAAATATACCAGAAGATAGCCTAAATTTTCACTACCTAGATGGAATAAGCTTCGACTTAACCAGAAAGATCGGCCAAGAACTACTAGAAGAGCTGTTACAGCTAATAGATGATAGGCTAATGACAGAAAGAGAAAGAGGTAACCTTTCCAATCAAGGCAAAAGACTGTGTTATATGACCACCCTCTTAGGAGATATCACCTTTGAGAAAAGATTATATCAGGACAGAGGGGGGAAATACCGCTATCTCCTGGACGAGAAATTAAGTTTAGAAAAGAAACAACGGGTGAGTAAATTATATGAGAAGATAGAACCTCTTTGGAGTGAACCCCTCAGGTTAGACACTTTAAGTCTTAACACACCATACATTCCCGAGAGCTATTCTTTGCCAGTAGCCTCTCGTATTCCTCTGGAGGTCGATAGCCCAAAGAGGAATGCAGCCCCTTTCTATTATACACATCTTCTATAAAATAGGGAATCCTTTCTATAACATCAGAAAAGGTTTCATATTCTAAATAAGTATACCTCCTCCTGTTTTAGGGTTTTATGATTTGTGGTTTAAGGAAGCCGAGCAGATAGGGATAAAATCAGACTTAGAAGAAGTAGTCTCTCTTGATTTTGATAAAGATAGTAACGATAAATACGATAATATTTATTCCCCCCCCGGTCCTATCCAGACCCCATCAGGATAGGCTCTGGGTAAAATCATTAAAGAAATTAGTAAGTATAAATTAATCATTTGATATTCTAAGGAAAAGTTAGGTTCAATATGAATAATATGTTTATTTTAGAAATAGGGTAGATAGTTTAGTAGGATTATTATTTAATTATCCAAAGATAAACTTCAAAGTATCTATCATTCCTTTCGCAAATTAAAATCAAATAATTTTTGAGCTAAGAAAAGTCCCCACAAGTTCTTGACATACACTTTTTTAAAGCAATACTTGACAAAAAATTTTATACAGGATATTATGTCAATGGAAATCATTATCAATACCAATTTATCTTAATATTGTATCGGAGGATATTATATAAAGATTATAAAATTAATGAATTTTGCTGATAAAATAAGCAAGTGGACTGGATTTGTTATTTCATAGTTAATTATTCCACTTACTGCAGTAATATTTTACGAAGTATTGTTAAGGTATGTTTTTAATAATCCTACAGATTGTGTTTATGATGCCGCATGGATGCTCAATAATACATTATTTTTAATAGGACGAGCATATGCTCTTCTTTATCAAAGGTATGTAAGAATTGATATTTTCTTTAGTCGTTTTTATACAGTTAAAGGAAAAGCAATTTTTGATATTATACTTTATGCTGTGATTTTTATTCCTACGATGGTTATATTTACAATAAGAGGTTTCATAGAAGGAGGTGAGGATACTTAGGTAAATTGGAGAAAAATTTTAAAAGGAGGTGCATGTAAAGGAGTAAAGTTGTGAGTGTCAACCGGCTTTATTCAGTCCTAGCAAGACTGGGTTGAGCCTTGAATACTAATCAAGAGGTAAAACATAGGAAAAATTGTTACTATTCTATTCTAGTATTAATATTAAGGAGGTAATAAAGAATGAAGAATAAAATTTTCTTAAAGTCTATTATATTATTAGTGATGGCCTTACTTGTGTTTACTATCCCAGTGGGAGGACAAGCAACTTCGGATTGGCCTATGTGGCGTTTCGATGTCAATAGAAGTGCCTCATCTCCTGCAGAATTGCCTGCCGAGCTTTACCTGCAGTGGGAGCATCAGTATGCTCCTCGTGTTATGGTATGGGATGACCCTCTTAATCAGGATCTTATGCCCTATGACAGAGTCTTTGAACCCATTGTAGTTGGCAACACTATGTTCCTCGGGTTCAACGATACTGACAAGATTGTTGCTCTTGATACCGACACAGGTGAGGAAATATGGCATTTCTATACCGATGGTCCCGTACGACTACCGGGAGTTGTATGGAATGGAAAAGTATACTTTACTAGTGATGATGGGTATATGTATTGTCTGCATACTTCCAACGGCAAGCTAGCTTGGAAGTTCCAAGCCGCCCCAAAGGATAGCAAACTCCTTGGCAATCTACGTCTCATTTCTACCTGGCCAGTACGCGGTGGGCCCGTCATTGAAGATGGCGTAGTGTATTTTGCTGCAAGTGTTTTCCCTATGATGGGAACATTTATCTATGCCCTTGATGCTGAAACAGGGGAAGTAATCTGGTTAAATGATGGTGAGGGCTCTCGCTGGAGTTTAATGCCTCATCACGGCTCTGAATCCTTTGCTGGTGTAGCTCCCCAGGGTTCTCTTGTAATTTCAGGAAATAACTTGATCATACCAAGTGGTCGAGCGGTACCCGCAAGCTTTAACAAGAATACTGGAGAATACCAATACTACCGTATCCAGGAGTTCCAAAAAACCGGTGGTTCCTTTGCCGCTGCCACTGATAACCTGTTTTTTAACCATTATCGTGAGAATCTCGTTTCGATTTACGATACCAATACTGGCCTTGGACTCTTAAGTCAAATCGGACGATTCCCTGTTATTGATGGAAGCACGATTTACATTTCAAAAGGAGGGACTGTATCTGCTCATGATATTTCAGGGATTGAAGCCTTGGCAAAAAAGGGACCCCCTGAAGTAACAGAAGAACTTAAGGAAGAGCCTTTAACACCTGGATATACCCCCTTCTATATTGGTTATAAGCCTGAAACGGTTGATGAGAAAGGATTTCAAAATCAAGCTTTAGCGATATGGGAGAAAAGCCAGCTCTGGACAATTTCAGCAGATGCTTCAGGTGACCTCATCAAGGTTGGGAATTACCTCTATGCTGCAGATGGTAATTCTATAACAGCCATTAATGTAGGAAAAGTTGAACCTTCCATTGACTGGGTTATGAGAGTAGATGGTTTAGTAGGAAGGCTTTTGTCAGCAAATGGTAAACTTTTTGCAGTTACACTCGACGGAAGTATATTAGCTTTCGGCGGGGAGAAAGTAAAACCCAATTTTATTCTAAACAGACCGATTGCATCAGGAGCGAATTTGGCGGCAACAAAGGAAGCTCTCTCAATAATTGAAAAGAGTGGTGTGAGCGAAGGCTATGCACTGTTCTACGGTATTAGTGATGGAGCCCTCCTGGAAGCTCTTGTAAATAACTCCAATTTGGACATCATTGCTGTTGATCCGGATAAAGCTAAGGTTGAAGAGATGCATCGGCATTTTGGTACATTAGGGACTTACGGCAAGCGTATTTCTGTATTCCAGGGCACTCCTTTAACATTAAACGCCCCTCAGTATATGGCTTCTCTGACCATTGTGAACCAAGGTAAACTCGATAGCAAAATGCTCAGTACCCTTTATTTCTCTATGCGTCCTTACGGAGGGAAGGTATTGTTCAGGACTGAACCTGATAATCTCAAAAGTCTTGTAGCCAACGCTAACCTGTCCAAATTAAAGGTTGTAGGGGATAACCTCATTTCTCGTGAAGGTGCACTTGAGGGATCGGATTCCTTTACTCATGCTGTAGGTGATGTAGCTAACACTGGTGTAATTAATGATGATCTTGTAAAACCACCTCTGGCTATTCTCTGGTGGGGAGCAGGAGCCAGCAACCTTAATGTGCTTCCAAGACATGCCCATGGCCCAACCCCACAGGTAATTGGCGGACGACTTTACATAGAAGGTATTGATAGAATAACCTGTCGTGATGTGTACACAGGCCGTCAGATATGGCAAAGGATTTTTGATGATCTGGAGACCTATGGAATCTATTACAGTGAAAGTTATAAGGATGTTCCGACATCAACCCGTTACAATCAAGAGCATATGCCCGGAATTAAAGCCCGTGGTGTTAACTATATAGCTACCGAAGATATAGTTTACGTTCTCAATGCGTATTTTAAGACCAATGCTGGATGGAAATGCGATATGGTAGATGCCGCAACAGGAGAATTGCTTGGGCATATTGATCTACCGAAGATACCTTATATTGAGTATCACGGTGAGCCAAAAGAGCTGAAACAGCAATGGGGATATATCGGTGTATACAAAGACCTTCTTATTGGTGGTGGAGAATGGGTCACTTTCTCCGAATTGACTGGAATAACCAAGGCAGAGAAGGGACACGAGTACTACTGGGAAAATTGGGATTATGGCGCAAGTAAAAGATTGTTCGTTATGGACCGTCATACCGGTAAAATCAAATGGAATATAGAGTCAAAATTCGGTTTTATTAATGTTGCCGTAGCAGCAGGTGGCGGGATGTTATTTGTCCTCGATAAACTTCCTCCAGCTGTTGAAATTCAGCTTGAGCGAAAGGGGAAAGATATTCCTACCGGATACAGACTAATTGCTCTGGATATAAATACAGGAAAAGTTGTTTGGGAAGATACTAAAAATGTCTTCGGATCCTATTTAGTCTATTCAGAGGAATACGATATACTGCTGCAATCAACCCATCCATCCAGGGATTCTATGATAGGTGAGGCCGGTAATCGGATGGTTGCCTACAGGGCAGGCACCGGGAAAGTTCTGTGGGATAAACAAAAGAAAGAGGATGAACCCTTCTTATACTTCCAGTTTCCCCTTGTGCATCACGACACAGTTATAACTGGAGCCAAACAAGAAAAAGCGGAGGGTAGACATTTCAGTCTTTTAACCGGTGAGAGACTGGTCCGCAAAAGCCCGATTACGGGGAGCGATGTTGAACTTCGATGGTCACGCAGGTATGGCTGTAATTTCGCATTAGGTGCAGAACACATTCTCACTTTCAGATCAGGTTGTGCCGGTTATTTCGACCTTAACCAGGATAGCGGAACCGGTAGCTTTGGTGGTTTTAAATCAGGATGCACCAACTCTCTTGTTGTAGCAGACGGTGTTCTCAATTCACCTGATTATACACGAACCTGTGTCTGTTCCTATCCGAACCAGACTTCACTGGCCCTTGTGCATATGCCTGAAAATGAAATATGGACATTTAATGAAATTGATCTGGATGAAGCACCAATCAAGACCATTGGTTTAAACCTTGGAGCACATGGTGACCGTGTTGCAGACAGTGGTATGTGGTGGTTTGATTATCCAATTGTGGGTGGACCTTCACCTAAGATTCCTTTTAAAACCTTACCTGCTGAGCCGAAATGCTTTAGACACCATAGTATACGGTTTGAGGGTGAGCTTCCCTGGGTTGCCTCTTCCGGATGCGAGGGCTTAAATGAGCTAACACTGGGTCAAACGGAAGGTTCTTACACTGTGCGTCTCTATTTTGCTGAACCCAATGATTATGTTCCGGGTCAGCGTGTATTCGATGTGGCACTTCAGGATAAGACTGTTCTGAGTAAACTTGATGTGGTTGCTGCAGCAGGGAAAGCAAGGAAAACGGTTATTAAAGAATTCAAAAACATCTGGGCTAATGATAAGGGTGAGTTGGTTGTTACCTTCAAGCCCTTAACAAGCGTTGGACCAATTATAAGCGGTATTGAATTTGTTGCTGAATGAAACTACTATCTCGGCTGCTAAGTGAAGAAAAAAGACAACCCCCCAGCTTTCTGGGGGGGGGTTGTCTTTTAGCAAAGGTTAGATTAGAAAGGAAAGATAATATGACACTTTTGCATCTTGTAAAAAAAGAAATAGGGTATCATAAGCTAACATTTGTGTTGGGACTCTTATCGGTTATTGTTGCAGTTGGGGTGTTCGTTA
>CBDTTR010000139.1:0-6028 GCA_965363405.1 uncultured bacterium
CTGAGTGAACACACAGCACCCTTTGATGCTTTGGTGCATCTTATTGATGGTGAAGCAGAAATTACTATTTCCGGCAAACCTCTTCGTATGAAGAAGGGTGAAATGTTAATTATGCCAGCGGGTGATCCTCATGCACTGAAAGCAGTTAAAAAGTTCAAGATGATTTTGATTATGATAAGGTCATGACATAAGAATTGTGTGGTTTACCCTCCGCACTATATGCTGGTGAAACTTTTCTTTAAATTCTGCTAAATCTATCATTAAACCACTTATGACAACACTTAAGGGTAGTCAGATAAAAAATGATAATCTGACTACCCTTGTCATGTTTTTATAATCCTTGTAAAAAAACTTGACATAAATAGTAACAATTATTATTACTTAATGGAATAGTAACATGAATAATTAAAAAATGATAAGGGGGGGTGGTTCTAATGGCAACATGGGAATATAATGTAACAAGTCATATTATTAAAGAACTCAACAAATGTGAGGAAACACCAGAAGCCAGGAAGTTATTCTCTTGTGATGATGAAGGCAAATGCATGGTCAATGATGTTTGTAAAATTGGAACTGAAGCTTTAGCATCTCTTCTAAATGAACATGGAAAAGAGGGTTGGGATCTTATCTTAACCAACTATCACCACGGAGAACTTCTTTGCATCTGGAAGAGAGAGAAAGAAGTGTAACAAAGATCTTTTAATCCCAGATTTTGCAGTAGATGTCGTAACGAGGCGAAGAAAACTGCGGCGAAACGTGTAGTTGGAACGATTTTGCAACAAAGGCATATCCATAGATATGTTGAGGAGCAAAATCGTGAAACAAGCGTTGCAGCAAGGATTTTCAAGCCGTAGTAGATTTCTACTGCAAATTCTGGGATAATAATGGTAATTTTCAAAACACTACAAACCTTAAAAGGAGGTAATTATGGGAAATACGTTAGACAATCTTAAGGAAGCATTTGCAGGCGAGTCTCAAGCGAACCGAACATACCTTGCTTTTGCCAAAAAAGCAGATGAAGAAGGTTATCCACAGGCCGCTCGCCTTTTCAGAGCCGCTGCTGAAGCAGAGACAGTTCATGCGCATAACCATCTAAATGTGATTGGAGGGGTTAAATCTACGCTCGAAAACTTACAGGCAGCATATAATGGGGAACATGAAGAGTTCACCGTTATGTACCCGGGTTTTATAGAACAGGCTAAAAAAGAAGGTAACAATGACGCAATTCAAACCTTTTATTGGGCTAATGAAGTTGAAAAAGTCCATGGCAATTTGTATAAACAGGCAACTGACAATTTGAAATCACTTAAGGCTACTGATTACTATGTCTGTCAACGCTGCGGCTATACTGCAGAGGGAAATGCTCCAGAAAAGTGCCCTGTATGCGGAGCAAGTCAAGACAAATTCAAGAAGATTGAATAAAACAGGCAAAGAGAATGAGATGGAATAAAGACTCACTTAAGGAACTTGAGAAAGCTCCAGAATTTGTCAGGGATATGGCAAAGAAATCTGTGGAATCCCACGCGAAAAAACAAGGAAGGAAAAGCGTATCCCTAAAGGATGTTAAAGAAGTCTTTGATGAATATCTGGATGTACTGGAAACTGAAGGGGTGGGGGGAAAGAGGCCTACACACATTGCCATTGTCGTATGTGAAAGAACGTCAGAAGCTTGTCCTGCAACTGCTTGCTTACTTTCCTTCCAGGGAAGAAAAGTGAAATTTAAAGAATATGACAGTGATGCCAGACTTGTAGGCTTCTTTAGCTGTGGGGGATGTCCGGGAAGAAGGATTTCCCGACTTCTCAATAACCTTAAAAAGACTGTCAAAGTAGATGTTGTTCATCTGGGTTCCTGCATGGTGAAAGAAGAATATCAGCCTCCCTGTCCCAATCGAGAATCAATTATTGAAATGATTCAGAACAAGGGAATTAAAGTTGTAGAAGGCACACATCATTGAAGGCATTGTAAAAGTTATCCATTATGAAGGTTAACTTTATCAGAATTCCCATTGCGATAAGAGAAACAGGGGACTGCTTCAACTGCATAGCCCGCTTGAAAGATGATATTCGTAGACTCAAGGGCATAAAAAGGGTCGAAGAAGTTGAAGATCCATTAAAAATGCTGGTTGAATTTGACCCCAACCTCACATCTCTGGAAGTCATTGAAAGTTACGCAACCCGCCAAGGACTCAAACTAAAATCCCACTATGGTCACGAGCATTACAACATAGAAGGACTCGATTGTCCTGACTGCGCACTCAAACTGGAGCAATCCATCTCAAGAATACCTGGTGTAACCTGGGTTTCTTTAAACTACGCCACTTCAAAAATCTGGTTTGAATATGAACCTGAAGAAGTAACCCACGAACATATCCTTTCTGCAATAAAGAAAGCCGGCTATAAATACAGCGAACCTGAAATATCCTCCCTAGCTACTGATATAACTACTTCTTCATTCACACTGGATGGGCTTGATTGTCCTGACTGCGCTTTGAAGTTACAAAAAAAGGTTTCCAAATGTGACGGAGTACATGAGGTTCTTGTCAACTTTTCCACATCTTCCATGATTGTTAAACACGAGGTGAATACGTTTAATAGAGCGGAGATAATAAATGCGGTGGATGAAAGTGGCTATAAAGCTATCATAGCTGAAGAAAAAACCACGACAAAATCACCTCGTTTCTTTTCTTTTGAAAACAAAAATATTCTCGCCACTACTCTTTCAGGATCTTTTATTGCCCTTGCATTAATAACTTACCTACTTAAGAACTTTATTCCTTACCATTCTCTCATTATTGGAGATCACCATCTAACCTTAACTCATCTCTTCTGTCTTTTTGCCATACTCTTTGGCGGATATAATGTTGCTAAAAGCGGTTATAACTCGCTCCTTGCAAAAACATTCGACATGAATTTCCTTATGAGTCTGGCGGTAATTGGTGCCCTTAGTATAGGCGAATTTGAAGAAGGTGCAATTGTAGTCTTTCTTTTCTCATTGGGAAATACGCTCCAGTCATATACTATGGATAAAGCCAGAAATTCTATAAAGTCACTTATGGATCTTACTCCTAAAGAAGCATATTTAAAAAGAAGTGGACGTTTAATCAAAGTCTCTGTTTCTGAGCTCAGGATAGATGATATGATTATAGTCAAGCCTGGAGAAAAGGTTTCTGTGGATGGAACGATTATCAAGGGCTCATCTCCCATTGATGAATCACCTATCACTGGAGAATCACAACCAGCAGACAAAATGCCAGGAGACAGAGTTTTTGCCGGTTCTATAAACGGTCCTGATTCTCTTGAAGTCAAAGTAGGTAAGTTGTCTAAGGATTCAACACTTTCCCGTATCATTTACCTGGTAGAAGAAGCACAAGCACAGAAAGCACCATCTCAAAACTTCGTTGATGCATTCTCGAGAATCTACACACCATCAGTAATTATCAGTGCTGTATTAATCTCCATTATACCACCACTCTTTCTATCTCTACCTTTTACAGATTGGTTTTATCGCGGACTCATGCTACTTGTCATTTCCTGCCCCTGCGCACTGGTTATTTCAACTCCTGTTTCCATTGTCTCCGCCATAGCCTGCGCATCCAGGAAAGGCATACTCATCAAAGGCGGTGCTTACCTTGAGGAGATGGGCTCAATTCGTGCGATTGCTTTTGACAAAACAGGCACACTAACACGAAGCCAGTTTGAAGTTACCGATATAGTTCCAATAAACGGTAGCACCAAAAGTGGTGTCTTAGCCACTGCTGCATCATTAGAAATGAAATCAGAGCATCCTCTGGCAAAAGCCATTTTAAAAAAAGCAGATCAAGAAAACATTTCTTTAAGAGAACCTTTGGATGTTTCAACCCATCCAGGCAAAGGACTAAAATGCACATTAAATGGTCAATCTGCTTATATTGGAAACTTAACATTTTTACGAGAACAGGGAATTCCAATAACTATCTATGAAAAGGAGGTTTTAAAACTTGAAAATGAAGGGAAAACCACAATATTAGTTCTCTCCAACAATATAAAAGGCATAATAGCCCTGGCAGATGCACCCAGGAAAGAGGCAAGAGAGTGCATTGAAGAATTAAAGAAAAAAGGTATCAAACATACTGTTATGCTTACCGGAGATAATGAAAGAGTAGCTTCAGCAATTTCTAAATTTATCAAGGTTGATAAATTTAAAGCGGCTTTACTTCCAGAAGAGAAGGTTAATGCCATAAAGGAGCTTTTATCACAATATGAAAAAGTTGCTATGGTAGGCGATGGCGTGAATGACGCACCTGCTCTTGCAGTCTCCTCTGTCGGCATAGCTATGGGAGCAGCCGGTAGTGATACCGCTCTTGAAACAGCGGATGTAGCACTTATGTCTGATGATTTGCTTAAACTGCCATCACTCATTCATCTCTCACGGAAAACCCTTTCAACTATTAAAACAAACATTGTTTTCTCTCTCATGGTGAAAGCCGCTTTCATAACTCTTGTCTTTTCAGGAATGGCAAATCTATGGATGGCAGTTGTCGCAGATGTAGGAACATCACTTGCGGTAATTCTCTACGGGATGAGACTTATAACAACGAGGGAAAAATAATTAAGAATATAATTGGGGAATTTAGGAATTGAGAGAATTCCTGAATCCCTAAATCTCTGAATTGTAAAATTACTGATTGTTTATTTAGGATTGTGATATTCGAGTTTAGGGGTTATTTATGAGTAAGCAACTGAGCATAGGTTATCTTTCCACAATGTATCACACCTCTCACATTATTAAGAAAGAGGGGTGGGTTGAAAAATCTTTAAAAATCAAACCTGAATGGAAATTATTTCCTACAGGACCCGCTATGGTTGAAGCCTTCGCGACAGCAAAAATAGATATAGGATATATTGGTCTCCCTCCCGCCATGATTGGCATGGAGAAAGGCATACCCATTAAATGCATCGCTGGTGGACATGTTGAGGGAACTGTAATGATAGCACCTGATAACTACCAATCCTTTAATGAACTTCATGATATAGACCAGGTGCTTAAGCAGTTTAAAGGAAAGAACCTTGGCACACCCACCAGAGGATCAATCCATGATGTAATAATTCGAAACCTAATAGACAAGCAAAAAGAAAACATTGACATAAAAAACTTTAGCTGGGCCGATCTCATCCCGGAAGCTTTCGATAATGGCGAGATTGCTGGAGCTGTAGGAACCCCTCCTCTGGCAGTCGTCTGTGCTCAGGAATGCGGCACTAAGATCACCATCACTCCACATAAGCTCTGGCCCTATAATCCCAGTTATGGTATTGTGGTAAGAAAAGAATGTTTCACTGAAAAACCTTTACTGGAAGAATTTTTAAAACTCCATGAAAATGCATGCAACCTCATAAGAGAGAATCCTCTAGAGGCTGCTTCCATCATTTCTGGTGCGGTAAAGGTAGTAGACAGTAGCTTTGTCATAAAGGTTTTCCAAATCTCTCCAAAGTACTGTGCTTCACTACCTAAAACATATATTGATTCCACAATGGAATTCGTAGCTGTTCTTAATCAATTGGGATATATAAAAAATGATCTTGCTGAAGAAGACATCTTTGATTCATCAACCATAAACAAAATCCATCCTGAACCAGATCACTACAATAATCCTGGAAAAATATAAATGTAATAGCCTGAATAATACTTGACTAACGATATACCATATTGTATATTCATACTACACTGCTATGGTAGGAAATAGTCTCTTACACTAAATATCATAGCCAATAGCTCCTGGTTTTTATCCCAGATTTTGCAGTAGGTATTGTAGCGAGGCGCAGAAAACCGTAGCGAAACGTGCAGTTGGAGCGATTTTGCGACGAAGGCATATCCATAGATATGTTAAGGAGCAAAATCGTGAACCAAGCGTTGCAGCATGGATTTTCAAGCCGCAGTAGATGTCTACTGCAAATTCTGGGATTATAGATGATTGTTTGATTACTATTAAATATATTTCAGTTGAACTTTGTCAAGCAATAAATAATCCTTCCTGTTTTTTTTGTTTAGTAG
>CBDTTR010000140.1:0-6014 GCA_965363405.1 uncultured bacterium
AGTTGTAGCGCACAGTGAGATTCTCAACGTCAATATCATTGCAGCATTTTCTCAAAAATGCAAGTTGCGTTGTTTTCCAGTATTCTTCTATCCTTAGTTAGAAATGCATACTTTTAGCCTATAGTTTCTGAGAAGTAGGCTGTATCCCAAATTGTATTTTCTCCATCCAGTCCATCTTTTATACCTACAAGTTTGTCCAGTAGAACACCCTCAGAAGCTAGTTTAATCTTTTGAACAATTGTTTCTACAGAATTTTCTCCATCTGACTCTACATATAGATGTACATGGTCTGGAGCAATCCAGAGCAAACTAATGAATCCTCCAGCCAGCTCACTACACTCCCAAAAAGTGGTATGAACAAAATCAAGGACATCATTATTAGGACTAAAAACAGGATTCCTGTGAATTACATTCCAGACAAAATGGTATTTGAGTTCCATGAACACACCATCTGGATTACGTTTCAATTTCTGCAAAGTTAATGCTCTCTCATACTTGATCTTGTCCGAACGGAGTAATTTTTGGAAAGATTTTCTTTGGAAATTATCTGTTGTACAGCTAGATACATCAGAAGTTTTGTTTATTGATGAACTAGCCAGTTTCAGTCTTGGCCGGAAGGCGTGGCAACTAAAGTTCACTGGATTTTGTATACAGCGATTCAAATGGCAAAGGACCTCCTCATGAAGTTCTAATTTGTGGCAGAAGTCACACTTGCCACGAATGTTTGACATCTCTGACTTTGCACATTCTTGGCATTTTTTAGGTAGTTCATCTGGAACTGACACTTCCCTATCCATTTTTGCTTTACCTAGTATTTTAAGCTCTATAGTCCTGCTATTAAATAGGAACGCAATAGTACTTTAACGATAACCACTTTATCTATTGTTTACAAACCAAACAGAATAATCATCAATCAACTGATAGTTTCCTAAAGTGGGGGTCAAATCTTTAATCTTGACAATTGCATTTTAGATATTCAAACCAAAATATTATTTGTCAAGTTTAAAGATTTGACCCCAATTATATGAATCGATCCAGATAAGATCCTTTGCTGGTGCCGTTAGCTGAACGGCCTGAAAAAAATCGAGTGCCCAGCAAGAAAAAATGCAAAGAGAACCAGACTGAAGTGGGTTTCTTTCAAGATAGTTGAGGATGGCCTTGACATTTTCATCGAAGTGTTCCCGCTCATCCTTTTCTGCACGGTCACCTTTTAAAGCTAGGCGCAGTTTTTTAAACCTGTTTTTAATATCTGTCGCAGAATGTGGCCCAGAGATATAAACACTCAAAAAAGTCCTTTCAAGGGTCGTCATCTCTGTGAGCTTTCTCAGATTGATAGCTGCAAACATATTTGCTCTTTACTTTATCAGGTTAAGTACACTCCCAGGAAATAGGATATGTGAATCCGAAACAAATATAAGCCACGAAGCTCACCCCATTAGACTATTAACCAAGCTGCTATGTATATATTTACAATTTATGTTAAAAAGTGTTGTGTGGAAGTTTCCTATACCCTTTCTAACGGGGCAGGCGAAGAAACATTAAGGTTAAAAGATTTTAAACTTTAGGTCTCATATCTAGTATTCTAATTCCGCAATCCGAAATCAGAGATCCACATTCATTTAATCCAGCATCCAGAAGATTAATCCCTTAATCTTGTTTATTTCGCATAATGCTGTGCCATCTGCGAATAACAAACTTTTTTTTGCCTTCTTCAACTTCGTCTTCGTAGTTATCAACGGGTATTCTTGCTTTTAAAGTTTCAGTTAACACTTCTTTGAGTTTGCGAATTCTCACCCCACCCTGATTTCCCTCTTCTTCCTTATCATAATCCAGACGACTTTCGATTACCCGATTCTTATCAAGGATGATAATAACATGTTCCTTCCATACGATTATGTCCAAGGGTTCTACTTCATGCATAATCTGATTAGCACTTAAGTTTGCTATCTTAACAGATTCTCCAAAGGTTATGAGGGAACTTGTGTTTCTCGGTGTAAACCCATTGGTTGCTTCGTAAAGGAGCCCGGAACAATCTACTCCTTTTAACATCCACTGATCTTTTAAATCAGCGTTTAAAGTTTTAGTAGGAGCATAAAAAGAGAGCATCTGCGGTATACCTTCTTTGTAATTTCCACCCCATATATAGTTGACACCCTCTGAAGATAATAACTTATTAATAATGGCTTTCTTTTTTGGCAATCTCTTTAATCGATTGGAAGGTTTGTATTCTATTGTCTTTGCAAACCTGCTGTCTATGAAGTAACCTTTTTGTGCAGGATAAGGGTAATCAGCGGTGGTTATTTTATATATAATATTGCTCCCTTTTTTAATGGTTTCCTCTATCTCGAAAACTGTTTTTGGCAGAGCTATAAACTCTACCTCACGAATTAACCCGGAATCATCAAGATGAAGTGTTTCCCCCTCCTTATTACCAAAAACAAAAGAGAAATCCGGAGTGTTTAATACGGGAGCAGGTAACTCAGCAACTGCATAAAGAGTTGAATGGTCTTTCGCTGGTTCTCTGTCTTGGCAGCTTGTTGTGAATATGAGGCAAAAGATTATTAGTAGGGAGGGGATTCTCATCAAGATATTTATATTCCCAAATTTGATAGCATAACGCAGATCGAATTTACAGTTCCCACCAGGCTTGGATATGACACCTCAAAGCCTTTGACCGATGAAGATAAGCCATCTATAGATAATTTTAAAAGTTGTGGGTTCTTATCCTGCCGTGTTGCTTCATGGGTTGAGATTTCAGTAAAACCTATAATGCTTTCTGCGTGTTCTCTCTTGGTTTCAGAAAGCTCTTCAATCTCTGATTTTAGGGTCGAAAGAAGATTTAGCAACTGAGTCTTATTTTCGTCTTTGATGGAATTGATTTTCTTAACTCTGTTTTCTATTTTTTCAATGGTATTCTTAATCATTAGGTTACTCCTTTCTTGTTTCAAAGATACTCTGCCAGTTCTAACAAAATTCCGTCCGGGTCGAGAAAATAGCAGAGTATTTTATGCCCGGCATCATGTGTTACAACACTTTCTGGTACTTCAACGGTTTCACCGACAATTTTCACCCCTGCTTCTTTCAGTCGCTTTACAGCTTTTTGGATATCTTTAACCTGAAGAGCAATGTGTCTTAAACCAATAGTATTTGCTTGGGAATTTGCCGGAATTGCTTCACCTTTAGGTGATTCATAACAAAGCAGTTCCAGGCGGGGTTCCCCCTCTGGTGCTAGTATATATACCACATTGGCACTAACACCTTTAAGCCCTATGATAGATTCAATCCATTCCCCCTCAAGATGAGCCCTTCGAACTTCCTTAAATCCCAGCAACTCAGTGTAAAATTTGACTGAGCGTTCCAGGTTAGAAACCACCAGGTTGATATGGTCTACAGCGCTAATCAACAGTTGATTCCTTCAGAGAAGAAACATCTTTCAAGAGAGATTATTTGAAATTAGTTTGGCATCAAAAATGCCCTTCAATTTCCGTCTGGGTGCTGACTACTATATTTGATGCTCTCGTAAAAAGTCAAAAATCGGGTCACTCCCGCGAAAGCGGGAGTCCATAACAACCTAAAATTACTGGATTCCTGCTTTCGCAGGAATGGCAAATAAGGAGCAAATTGGACTTTTTACGAATACTTCATATTTAGTATTCTGGATAAATTGATATTGTAATTGTCAAATAGATAAGCTGTTTTTGTCAAGTATAATTTGGCAAATCTTTAGCATCAAAATATGAGTTTGAAAATTATTCTTTGGCAAAAATAATTTTACATAATTGTTGAACTGAAAGACTTAATGTTTTATGTTATACCACTTTTGTCCAAAAGCGGTTTTTATTTGGACAGCATTTTTACCTTGTTATTTTCATCCAAAGGTAAATCCCCTCTAACCCCCCTTTATTAAAGGGGGGGTGAACGGTTGTAATGAAAACAATAAATACTACCCATCAAGGAGTTCCGCTAACCATTGAGTTTGATGAGCATGTTTATCAGCCTGGTCCCCTTACAAGTACTATCTGTGATATTATGAAGGTGGCGCCGGGGGATAGAGTAATTGACGTTGGGTGTGGAACCGGATATATTGGAATTGTTGCATCACTATTGGGAGCTGCTGAAGTATTTTGTATTGATCCAGTAATAGAAGCCATTAACTGGACAGAACACAATGCCCGTCTCAATGGTGTAAATAACATAACTACCCTGCAGGGAGGTAGTCTTGATCCTGTCGAACATGAACAGGCAAACCTAATTACTAGCCTTCCTCCTCAAATGCCCTATTCGATAAATTTTAATCCCTGGCGATACGGTGGTCCTGATGGAACGGATGTCATTTTGAAAATTATAAGACAAGCGAGTTTTATACTTAAGGAAAAAGGATCAAGGTTGTATTTCGTGCATTCAGGACTGGCTTACCCTGCAAGAATACGTTGTGCGCTCACGGAATTAGGATTCAAGTGGAATATTGTCAAGACAGTAGAAAGAGAGCTTGAACCTGCTCATATGGATGAACTTACTATCGGATTAATGGATTATTTACTAAACCTCATGCACCGTGGGATATCTGAAATTGTTGAACGGGAAGGATGTTACTATTATCCAATCTGGTTTTACTGTGCTACACTTAACTGATTTAAAATGAAACCGAAAATTACCATCATTGTTGATGTCCCCGGATGGGCTCTTGATCATACAGCAAGTAATGTTGCAGCCCACCTAAAAGATCATTATGATTTTGAAAGAATCTTCAACCGGGACGCTAAAGAAAAAATCCGCTTGGGTAATTTTGATCTTGTCTATATTACCTACTGGCGGCAATTTATTGATGCAGGGATTAAAGTTCAATTTCCAGGGAACACTGTATCCGGCGTGCGAAGTCATTTTAAATGGGACGGAGGATGTGGTTTTCCTCCTTCACGGGAGATTATTGAACATTTGCAAAATTTTGCTGCGCTGAATGTACCATCTCTTATTCTCCATGATATTTTTAAAGATCTCCATCCTGCCCTTTTTCATACACCACACGGGGTAGATCATAATCTGTTTCATCCACGTCCACGTAGTTCCTTCTCTTCACCGCCCGGACAGCTTATATTGGGATGGACAGGTTCCACGAGTAATCATCCAGGGAAACGGGGGATTGAAGATCTTATCCTGCCAGCTCTTGAAGGTATATCTGGAGTGACATTCAAGATGGCGGCAAGGGAAACAAAATGGCGCACGTCTGATGAAATGGTTTCTTTTTATCATGAATTAGATGCCTATATATGTGCCAGTAGAACTGAAGGTGGTCCACACCCGCTACTTGAGGCTTCAGCCTGCGGTATTCCAGTAATATCTACCAGGGTGGGTATTGCTCCTGAGCTTATTGAGCAGAATGTGAATGGGATTCTGGTTGAGCGCACTGTATCTTCTATCCGTGAGGCAATAATATGTCTTCGTGATAATCAGGATCTAAGAATTGAGATGGGAAAGCATGCCAGAAAAACCATTGAGGAGAAATGGAGATGGGACGTGCAGGCTCTAAAATATATTCCTTTTTTTAACTGTGGTCTTGAACGTTCATGCGCTAAGACATGGCAATGAAATATCTCATAGTCAATGCTGATGATTACAATACTGACAGGGAAAGAAACCGGGGAATTTTACAGGCGGCCCAGGATGGGATAGTTACCAGCGTAACGGTAATTACTAATTTAGTGTGGGATGATGTTGTGCTGTCAGATTTGAAGACAGTGTTTGATTCGCGGGTGGGTATCCACTTAAACCTGACTAAAGGTATTCCCATAACAAAGAACACAAAATCGCTTGTGAATAAAAATGGCCGATTCTTTAAAAAGCGGGAAGCATGGTGGAAAGCTTTTTTCCATAACTATGATTTAAAAGAGATAGAAAATGAATTTGCAGCACAGATCAATCGATTGCAGGAAGCGGGCATTACTCCTGACCATATAGATGGAAACAATCATATACACATCTTCCCAGAGATTGCTATGGTTGTTGCCCGCCTTGCA
>CBDTTR010000141.1:0-5997 GCA_965363405.1 uncultured bacterium
GATCAATCGATTGCAGGAAGCGGGCATTACTCCTGACCATATAGATGGGAACAATCATATACACATCTTCCCAGAGATTGCTATGGTTGTTGCCCGCCTTGCAAACGATTTTGGCATATCTAAAATCAGGGTGCCCTATGAGTCATTTAGGAACACGTCATATTATTTCAGGTCTGGTATGGTAAAGAAACAATTAATAGGGAACATATCAAAAAAAGCGCGTTTGGTTTTTAAGGAGCATGAATTGCGTTTTCCTGATTACTTTGCGGGCATTCAGTTTCCCCGCGTTTCAAGCGTGGAATCACTTAAATTGTTTATCAAAAATCTTCCAGAAGGAATAACAGAGTTGATGTGTCATCCTGGATATGTTATTCCTTCTAGTAGTGGATTTTCGACGGTAGCACGTGAGCAGGAACTGTTTGCCCTCACAAATTTATCTGTTCTCCAGGACGTCAGAGATCGTGATGTTAATTTAATTTCCTATAGTGACATTTGAACATGATTAAAATAGCTTTGGTTAGTTCTTATACTCTGCCATTTTATTGCGGAAACAGCATTCTAGTGGAACGCTTAAAAGAGGGTTTAACCAACAGGGGATATGATGTTGCCATATTCAATGCGACAAAAGATGATCCCCATTTGGGGGTGAAGTTTTCCCCAGATATTGTCCATAGTTTTAATGCATCGAGACCCTATGAGTGGATGTGTAATCTCAGGAATAATCTGCCGATCCCATGGGTCATTACCCTCACTGGTACAGACTACAATACGTGGTGTAATATTGAGGAACCGGCCGAGCATATAAAAGAAAGTCTGATAAGTGCAGATACTCTGGTAGTCTTCCACGATGAGGCGCTACGATCGTTATGTACATCTCTACCCCAAATCCGAAGCAAGATTAGTGTTATCAACCAGGGGGTTGCTTGTTTGAAAACTGCTCATGACACGATTTCTGTGCGTGAAAAGTATGGCATTGATCATGGTCAAACTGTGTTTTTAATGGTATCTGGCCTTCGGCCGGTTAAAAATATTGGATGTGCACTTAAAGCTTTTTGTGAACTTGAACGTGAAACCCCCAATATAAAATTGTTACTTGTCGGCCCCATTATTGATAGAGAAGAAGCAGACCGTGTTTTACAACTGGGGAAGCAACTGAGTTGTTTTAGCTATTTGGGAGAACTGCCATATCCGAAAGTGCGTGCTTTGATGAAGGCATCCAATGTATTCCTGAACACTTCGTTGCACGAGGGAATGTCTGGTGCCATGCTGGAGGCAATGGTCGAAGGACTTCCCGTGCTGGCTAGCTCAACTACGGGAAATCGATCACTGGTTAAGGACAGTCTAAACGGACTGCTTTTCCCGGTGAATGAACACCAGGCTTTAGCACAGGCGGCTATGCAATTGATATTTGATCTATCATTGCAAAAGAAGATGGGAAAGGCTAGTAAAGATCTTGTAGTGCAAAATCATTCTCAAGAAAAAGAATTGGATCATTACGAGAATGTTTACCGGCAAGTGTTGCACAAGGAATATAATACCAATAACAGGTTAGCGTCATACACCTGCTGAGCTGAATGCGACATTGATAATCGCTTGTGCTTCTTCTTGTATTTTGGCGAGGTGCTCTTTTCCCTTAAAGCTTTCTGTATATATTTTATAGATATCTTCGGTACCTGAAGGTCGAGCAGCGAACCAGCCGTTTTCAGTGACAACCTTAAGACCTCCAATTGGAGACCCATTGCCAGGGGCCTCGGTCAGTGTTGACAGGATTTTTTCTCCGGCCAGGACAGAAGCAGTAATTTGATTGGGTGAAAGTTTTTTCAGAACTGCTTTTTGTTCCGGGGTTGCAGCTGCATCTATCCTTTCATATACAGGACTGCCAAACATTTCTACCAGGGAGGCATACTGCTCACCAGGATCTCGCCCGGTCTTAGCGGTAATTTCTGCTGCAAGCAGGTCCATAATTAGCCCATCTTTGTCAGTTGTCCAAACAGTGCCATCCTTCCTTAAAAAGGAAGCCCCCGCACTTTCTTCTCCACCAAACCCATATGAGCCATCGATTAAACCGTCTACAAACCACTTGAATCCAACCGGTACTTCAGATAGCTTTCTTTTCAGGTTATGTGCTATCCTGTCTATCATGGAACTGCTGACTAAAGTCTTTCCAATTGCTGCATCAGTTCTCCACCCATTTCTGTTCTGAAATAGATACCATATAGCTACTGATAAATAGTGGTTAGGATTCATAAGACCTGCACTGGGTGTAACGATCCCATGCCGGTCGTAATCAGGATCATTCCCAAAGGCTATGTCGTACTTATCCTTAAGTCCAATAAGACGCGCCATGGCATAAGGTGAAGAGCAATCTATTCTTATTTTTCCATCTTTGTCGACGGTCATAAAACTAAATGTGGGATCAGCTATTCCGTTTACAACATCAATATTTAATCCGTAGAGTTCAGCAATCGGTTCCCAAAAAGCCAGTCCTGAACCTCCCAATGCATCTGCGCCAATCTTAAGACCAGCAGATCGTACAGCGTCCATATCGATTATATTTTTAAGATCTGTAACATAGGGTTCAATATAATCATGGATATGCGTTGTACTGGCTCTGATGGCCTTTTCATAAGGAATTCTTTTTATACCCTTGTTGTTGGATTTGAGAAGGTTATTAGCTTTTTCTTCAATCCATTGCGTAATTTGAGTATCAGCAGGACCGCCCTGAGGAGGGTTATATTTTATGCCACCATTGTCGGGAGGATTATGAGATGGAGTAATAACTATCCCATCAGCTAAACCAGCTTCTCTTCCTCTATTGTAAGTAAGGATAGCGTGGGAAATAACCGGGGTGGGTGTGTAACCTGACTCTTTTTGTATCATTACATCAGTGTTATGAGCTGACAACACTTCAAGAGCAGTTGCATGAGCTGGTTCTGATAAGGCGTGAGTATCCATCCCAAGGAAGAGGGGACCTGATATGCCATTTTCTTTTCTGTAATAACAGATTGCTTGGATTATAGCCAGTATATGGTCTTCCGTAAAACTGTTTTTAAAGGAAGATCCTCTGTGCCCTGAAGTTCCAAACGCTACCTGTTGTGTGGTATCTGAAACGTCAGGATGTCTGGTATAGTAAGAGCTTATTAACCTTGGAATATTAGTTAGCATAGATCGGGGAGCTGGTTTTCCTGCTAAAGCATGTACTGTCATTACAAATCTCTCCCGAAAAGTGCCAAATTCTCAAAATCCACAAGATTTTGATAATTAGATAACATTGCAAAAAACGTGTTTAGACAAATCAACTGAAATTAGAATTACCAATTTTTATTGGGGTTGTAAAGGAAAGTTTTGTTTTGAGGAGAAATGGAATATTATCTAAAACAAAGCCACCCGTTTCACGGGTGGTAGTTTGCTTCATTGCTACTATCTTCTGCGATTTATCAGATAGTTAGATCCGTTCAGTTTTTTTACTGCTTTTTTCAATTCACCGGCTTTGGCGGATACTTCTGCCGGGTGGTCAATCCTGGTAATGTTCAAATCAATCACCGCTATAGATAAGGAAAGCAGGGGGAAACGTTGCACATTTCCTTTGCGATCCTTGCTTTCAATATAACCACGCACTCGATCTTCATCATTGATGAGAGTGGGAATAACCAGGTCAAAGTTCTGAATGATTTGTTCGCAGCATTCTTTGGTGAGATGAGATGGAATGATAAAAAAGAAGTCATCTCCACCCACATGTCCGACAAAACTATCTGCATGCATTTTGCGTGCAACATTAGTAATAATGCGAGCGGTCATTCTGAGTGCTTCGTCACCTCTGGCAAATCCATAGCGGTCATTGAAAGCCTTAAAATTATCCAGGTCCAAGTAACACAGAGCAGATTTATTTTTTTGCTGGACTGTCTTTTGAATAGTAGCCATGATAGTGTAATTGCCTGGCAGGCGTGTTAGAGGATTGGCATCCAGGTTAGAGATGGCATAGGATTCTCTGAGCTGTACACGGAGCAGAACTTCTTTTTTATGAGCCGGATATAGAAGAAAATCATCGCATGAGAGATCTGAAAGTGACAAAAGAGAACTAAGCTTTTCTTCACTTGTTAAGAGTATTAAAGGGAGGTGTTTATAAACGGAATCATTTTTTATCCGGGTCATGAATTCTTTCCATCCGGGAGTTTTAGTAGATACTACCATGATATCGGGTGGTTCATTGTAGATGTGGGCAAAGGCGGCGTTAGCCTCTGAATAGTCGTATACGAAGTAACCTTTTTCAGACAATATTTGTCTGATCTGGTCATATGCAGAATCGTCTTCGTGAAGGCATAAGATTCTTTTTTCAGTAGCAACTTGTTTCAATTTATTTCTTTAGGTACAAGACGTTTTAGACTTTCAAACTCAGGTTCAATTCCTTCTATGAGTTTTCGTATTTGTTTCAGGTTAAGAGGTACTTGTTCTTCAATGATAGGATCAGGTGTTTCCAGAGGAAGATCATCTTCTGCTCCTCCTCCCATACTCCTAACCAGTATATCTGCCATAGTCACGACTGCCACACGCATATGATATTCTTTTGGAGCAGCAGGCATGTGATGATAGCCGATAGGAATGGTGAGTTTTTTAGGTAATTTCCACTCTTCACAAATCCACAGGCCAATGTTGGCATGGTCAAAACCCAGAATTTCACCTTCAGTCTGCCAAATAGGTTGTTTTGCTTTTTTTGCCTGGTTAATGACTGTTCGATATTCTTCAGAAGCCTCAACATGAAGAATGACTTTGCCAATGTCATGCAGGAGACCAGCTACCGCAAACTCTTCTATGTCTGGGAGAGACAATTCCCTGGCAATAGCTCTGCTCGCTAAGGAAACAGTTACCGAATGATGCCATAGCGGGTAGGCTTCAGGAGGGAGATTTTCAAAAATGTTGGAGCTAATTATCAGTCCTTTTAGTGCATCATACCCCAGTAGTACCAGTGCATTGGTGACAGTGCTGATTCTCCCTGGAAATCCATAGAATGCAGAGTTGACCAGTTTTAAGATTTTGCTAGTAAGCATTTGATCTTTGCTTAGTTCTTTCCCAAAAGTAGCCATGGAAGTTTTCGGGTCTTTGATCATTCTGGTGAATTTATCCAGTAAGTTAGGAAGTGTTGGAAGATTGGACAGTTTTTCAACCTTTTTGCGAAAAGAGATTTTGTCTAAAATGACTTCCTTTTCCATTTTCATGATGATCCTTTTTGAGATTCCAGGTGTCCTAACAAGGCTATTTTTATTTTCCCTAACAGGGAATTTGGGTTATATGATGCAACAAAGCGTTTCTCTATTTTTTCTTTAAGGGCGAGATATTCTTCTTGAGACATTTCTTTGTTGCTTTCAATGCATATGTTGTCTATCTCCATCTGTAAGAAACGATCGATGAGGTCTTCCGTCAGAGGTGTTCCATCAGCGCATAGTGTCATATCCTTATCGTTTGTTATGGCTTTGGCGAGCACCATTCCTGGTTTGGCATCTGTTATAGGTATGCTTTCTTTCATAGTAGAATCTCCCCAGTCTGATCTGTAGTTTAACGCCAGTGGCCAGGTATCCAGCGTCCTTTTGGACCGTGATGGCCTGGAACCCATACGGAACTCTTGTTTGAGGGTGACAAAGATTTCCATTGTCCTGGTACCCATTTTCCATTATGGGCATGGTGACCTGGTACCCACACTTTTTCTTTTTTAGAATGCCCGGCATATTTCCAATGGCCAGTAATTGAATTACCATTCGGAGTAGTGTGTGACTTTACCCAAACAAAATTGGGCCCTGTTTTTAGAGGTTTTGCATGGCTATATGAAACAAAAAGAAACGGTAGGATAATAATACAGGTGATGAAAAACAGACTAAATCGTTTATACATAGCATCCTCCTTCCCAAAAAGGAACATGTCAGGCTTTTAAACCCAGAATTTGCAGTAGACATCTACTACGGCTTGAAAATCCTTGCTGCACCGCTTGTTTATTGCTTTGAAACC
>CBDTTR010000142.1:0-5985 GCA_965363405.1 uncultured bacterium
CTTGTGTTCTCAATTTATCCTAACTACTTTAGACTACTACCATAAACTCAAGTAGTTAGGATCTGAAATATTATTCAAGGATACCGAATCAAATATCAATTTAATATCATGGCCTAGTCAGTGTAAATATTTTTGAGAGTGTATATTGCCAATCTTTAAAAATACAAAATATTCATTTTATCGATAAAACCCCTCAGCTCTAGACCACCCGATATGATCTTAGAAGGTCCCAAAAGATTCAACTGATCGAAAATAAAACCTTTTTATTTTCATGGGCTCCGATATCTATATATCTTTATTGTTTTATCACCCACAGAATGCATTATTAAGCATCGTCTTGATTCAAAAGTATCCCAAAAGTATCTCATAAGTGACACACAAAAAAATAGGCAGCTAGGAGATAATTACCTAACTGCCTATTTTAACTTTATTTTGCTGGTCGGGACGGCCGGATTCGAACCGGCGACCACCTGAACCCCATTCAGGTACGCTAAACCAGGCTGCGCCACGTCCCGATATATTTATCTTTAATACTTTTTGGGGTTTATGTCAAGTAGTCACTTGTTGACGCATTGATTATTTCTTGATTTATAAATAGAAACATGAAGAAGCTTTGCATAATGGATAAAATCCTTATCTGTTGTAAAAATTGAACGACTTGAGATAGCAAATGAGGGAACAACACAAAATGTCTTTTCTCCTAAATTATGTATGACATCTTTTTTTATGGCATATTAACAAAAAATCAGTTATATGAGTAGGGTATTAAAGATATAACCTGTGAGGGCTAAAGTAATGTCTACTAAGCAAGAACATGTAGCTGAAATTACAGATGGACTTCCTAATATCTGTGGCTTTGATGAGCAGGTAATTAAATCTGCAGAAAGTAACAAAGATGTTTTTAAAACAGCGACCAATGTCTCACTGGATAACATACAATCGGCATTTGTTATTGCTCTTCATATGCATCAGCCCACCATTCCCGCTGGTGGGGGCGAGCTGTCTACTGCTGCTCTTATCGGCAACCTGCAGTATATGTTTAATCATCCCCATGTTGGTGACAACCACAATGCTTCTGTGTTTGCCTGGTGTTATAGCCGAATGGCGGACTTTATTCGAGAGTTAGTAAATCAGGGAAAGAACCCGAGAGTTATGTTGGATTACTCGGGTAACCTCCTCTGGGGGTTGAGACAGATGGGCAAGGGGGATGTTTTGGAAAATCTAAAGACCATTACCTGTGATGGTAAATACTCACCCTGTGTGGAGTGGTTGGGAACCATGTGGGGGCATGCAGTTGTTTCTTCTACGCCTGTACCTGATTTTACATTGCATATACGGGCCTGGCAGCATCACTTTGCCGCTATCTTTGGATGGGAAGCCTTACACCGGGTAAAAGGGTTTTCTCCACCTGAGATGCATTTACCCAATCATCCGGATGTTTGTTATGAGTATATCAAGTCACTTAAGGAATGTGGTTATCAATGGTTGCTCGTTCAGGAGCATACCGTGGAAAACATGGATGGTTCTTCCTTGTCGCGTCAGCACCTGCCTCACCGATTAATAGCCAGAAATTCAGAGGGGAAGGAGATATCCATTACAGCTCTCATCAAGACCCAGGGGTCAGATACCAAGCTGGTTGCCCAGATGCAGCCCTTCTATGAAGCGAAGGGACTAGAAAGAATTGATTTAAATGGTGTTGCCATCCCCCCCCTGGTTACTCAGATAGGTGACGGTGAAAATGGTGGTGTGATGATGAATGAGTTTCCCGAAGCCTTTAAAAATGCTTTTAATCAAATAGGACGAGAAGGAGTGGTAAGCCTGAATGGTAAGGAATATCTCGAGCTGATCGAAGCGGGTGGATGTACACCCGATACATACATTCCTGTTCAACCTGTTCATCAGCATCTTGTATGGGAAAGAATGGGGAAGGGGGACAAGAAAGATGTGGATGAAGTAATAGAAGAGATTAAAAAAGAGAATCAACCATTTCACATGGAAGGTGGTAGCTGGACGAACAATCTCAGTTGGGTTAAAGGTTATGAAAATGTCCTGGACCCCATGAACAAGCTGAGCGCACTATTTCATGAAAAGCTGGATAATCAGAAAATTAATAAGAAGAGTTATAACTATCGCAATGCATTGCTCCACCTCTTGATTTCACAAACGAGCTGCTTCAGATATTGGGGGCAGGGGGGGTGGACTGATTATGCTCGAGAGATATGCCGGAGAGGGACGGAGATAGTAAACGAACATTTCTGATTAGATTAAAACGATTCTGCGTTCCAATTTAAAAGGAGATATCATGAAAGTTACATCATTCACTGTGCTTCCCGAAACTCCTGAGGAGTTGAATCCTTTAAAAGAAATCGCATACAATATGTGGTACAGCTGGAATTGGGAAGCTGTAAAACTTTTTATTGCACTTGATCCGGAATACTGGGAAAAGTCATATCAAAGCCCCATCAAGATGCTTTGCATGCTCCCTCTTCACAAAATGGAAGAAGCAGCTCGAAACCAGGATTTTATTTCGCAGATGAATCTTGTGTATCAGAACCTTCAAAAATACTTGAATGAGAAACCCTGGTTTGAAAAAAAGTTTGGGGAAAAGAAGAAATCTTTGATAGCCTACTTTTCCTGTGAATATGGTATTGATGAAGGGTTACCCCTTTATTCGGGTGGGCTTGGTATCCTGTCTGGCGACCATATGAAATCAGCAAGCGATCTTGGTATCCCACTCATGGGGGTTGGTCTGTTTTATCGACAGGGATATTTCAAACAATCTCTCAACGCAGATGGTTGGCAGATGGAGTCCTATCCTGAAAACAACCGTCATAGAATGCCGCTCACATTAGAAAGGGATAAAAAAGGCAACCCCCTTTTGGTGGATTTGTCTGACACAAATATTCCCGTTAAATTTCAGATATGGCGAGTGGAGGTTGGTCGTACCCCACTTTATCTCCTCGATACAAACATCTCTTCTAATCCACCAGAACACCGATCAATTACAATGCAGCTTTATGGTGGGGATAGAGATATGCGGATAAAGCAGGAGATACTTTTAGGTATAGGTGGTCTAAGGGGCCTATACGCTTTAGGGTTAACACCCACAGTGTGCCATATCAATGAGGGACATGCAGCCTTTCTTATGTTGGAAAGGCTAAGGCTTCATATGCAGGAAGAAGGCCTTTCTCTTAAAGAGGCATTCGAAGTTTGCTGGGCGAGTAACATATTTACAACCCATACTCCCGTCCCTGCTGGTAATGAACGTTTCAATCCACAACTGGTGCAGAAGTATTTAGGTGGTTATGTTGAAAAAATGGGTTTTAGCTGGAATGATTTTTTAGCCCTGGGACGTGAAGATCCGAACAACCAGGGGGAAGATTTTTGCATGACTGTTCTTGCCCTTAAATTAGCTGCTCGCAGCAATGGAGTATCTAAACTCCATGGGGAAGTTTCCAGAAAGATGTGGAAAACCCTTTGGCCCCATCTGCCTGAAGATGATGTTCCTATAACTTCTATTACTAATGGAGTTCATACCAGGAGTTGGGTAAGCCATGAGCAAGCTGCGCTTTTGCAGAAACACCTTGGCTCAGCGTTTGTCGATGAACCTATGAATTCGGAGATGTGGAAGAAAGTTGTTGATATCCCCTGTGCCCAACTCTGGAAACTGAAAGAGTTGCGTCGGGAGAAACTGGTTGAGTTTGTTCGAAATAGATTGCGGACTCAATTTACCAATAGGAGGTTATCTCCTTCTGAAATTAATCTCGCCGATGAAGTGCTTGATGCTAAGGCGCTAACTATAGGGTTTGCTAGAAGGTTTGCCTCTTATAAGAGGGCAAATTTGCTCCTGAGTGAGCCTGAAAGGCTGGCAAATATGCTTCTTGATTCTGAGAGGCCTGTTCAGCTTATCTTTGCAGGCAAGGCTCATCCAGCCGACAATATAGGTAAGGATTTGATCAAACAGCTCATACACTTTATTCGGGATGAACGCTTCAGGCAGAAGATTGTGTTTCTGGAAGATTATGATATTAATGTTGCCAGATATATGGTCCAGGGAGTAGATGTCTGGCTCAACACACCACGAAGACCCATGGAGGCATCAGGCACCTCTGGAATGAAGGCCGCAGTTAATGGGGTGCTAAACCTGTCGGTGCTGGATGGATGGTGGCCTGAAGGATATACGAGTGGTACAGGATGGGCAATAGGGCGAGGTGAAGAATATGATGATCCCGATTACCAGGATGCGGTTGTGGGACATCTTCTCTATGATACTTTGGAAAGAGAAGTCATTCCTCTTTTTTATAAACGTGATGCTGATGGGTTTCCCAGAGAATGGATCGAAAACATGAAAACGACGCTTGAAAGATTGGGTTTTACTTTCAGCTCGAATCGGATGGTTGCTGAATATACAGAGCGATTTTATGTTCATGCTAACGACGATTATGAGAAGTTGAGTGCTAAGAACTGTATGCTGGCAAAAGAGATGGCTGAATGGCGTAAAAGAGTAGAGGAAAACTGGAATAGAATCAAGGTTGTCAGTCTAAAGGCAGAGCTTGACGATGAGGTGCTGCGTACGGGTGATGAAATACCTGTTATGGCTGAGATAGAGTTTGGCGATCTTAAACCAGAAGATGTTGCTGTTGAGCTATATCATGGACAAGTCAATGATAAGGAAGAGATCACGAATGCACATATCGAACAAATGATTGTGCAAAAATCATCAAATAATACCCATTTATATGAGGGGAAGATAATTTGTCAATATGCGGGGCATTATGGTTTTGCTCTTCGTATTGTACCAGGTCATATAGCACTGTCTCATCGTCTCCTGCCTGGGCGTATCGTGTGGGCTTGATTGCGGAACTAAACGATTGCGGATTGCAGAATGCGGAATACAGGATAATAAATGCTTAAGAATTATTTTTCTGAGAGGTAGAGTATGGACGATAAGAAGATTGAGAAAATTGGAGTGTTAACTGCGGGGGGTGATTGTCCCGGACTGAATGCGGTGATTCGGGCTGTGGTGAAGACTGCTATCGTTGAGTATGGTTGGAAGGTCATCGGTATAAGGGATGGTTATGAGGGATTAATCAAAGAAGGCAAGGCACAGCCCCTTTTGTACGATCATGTCAGAGGTATTCTTTCGAGAGGCGGTACTATCCTGGGAACATCCAATCGGGCAAATCCTTTTGCATATACGATCAAGGAGGGGGGTAAGTTGATAACAGAGGACCGTTCCTCTGTTGTTTTAGAGAGGATAAAAGAACTGGGAATTGATGCCCTGGTAGTCATTGGTGGAGATGGTACTCTGGTTAACGGTAAGCGGTTGTATGAGTTGGGAGTTCCCCTGGTGGGTGTTCCCAAAACGATTGATAATGACCTTTCGGCTACAGATATTACGTTTGGTTTTGATACCGCTCTTAATACCGCTACGGAAGCTATTGACAAGATTCGCACCACAGCAGAGAGCCATCATCGTGTGATGATCGTTGAGCTAATGGGTCGCTATGTAGGGTGGATTGCCTTGCAGGCGGGAATAGCTGGTGGAGCAGATATTATTATTATCCCTGAAATCCCCTTCCATCTGGATAGAATATGCCAAATCATCAATGAACGGCTACATAGTGGGAGAACGTCCAGCATCATTGTCGTAGCGGAAGGAGCTAAACCAGCAGGAGGAAATGTGGCTGTCAAAATGGTAGTAGATGATAGCGCAGATTCAGTAAGGCTGGGAGGTATAGGAGACCAGATAGCTGCTGACATAAGAGATAAGATTCATCTGGAAACCCGCGTTACTGTTTTGGGTCATGTTCAGAGAGGTGGAAGTCCGAGTGCTTTTGATCGCATTCTATCCACCCGATTTGGAGTAGCAGCGGTTGAACTTATAGCAGAGGGAAAGTTTGGGAGAATGGTTTGCCTGAAATCTCCCAATATAGATTCAGTCCCTCTATCTGAGGCAGTCAAAGAGTTAAAAACAGTGGATCC
>CBDTTR010000143.1:0-5977 GCA_965363405.1 uncultured bacterium
ATTTATCCCCCCACCATCGCATGGATCTGTGCCTCGATCTGTTCATTGGTAAAACGCCCCATGATTATAGCCTTCTTCGGACAATGGGAAGCACATACACCGCACCCTTTGCAGGAAGCTGAAATGGTTTCTGCCTTCTTCCCCTTTGTTGTCTGCGAGACTCTTATGGCATTATAGGGACAGAGGTATTCGCAAATTCCACAACCAAAGCATAGGTCTTCATCTACTGAGGAGACAATAGGTTCTACTTCAACCTTTCCTTTGGCAAGCGGGATCGCTGCTCTGGCAGCGGCAGCTGCTGCTTGAGCAATCGATTCGTCAACGGGTTTGGGGAAGTGGGCCAATCCACAGAGAAAGATGCCATCCACCGCAAAGTCAACCGGCCTCAGTTTCACGTGAGCCTCCAGAAAGAAACCATCCTGGGTTAAGGGAATTTTCAGCAGGCGAGAGAGCTCTTCGTTTTCTCGGGAAATGGTAGCAGAGCTTAGTATCAGCAATCCTGTTTTCAGAGTAAGTTTCTCTCCCAATATGGGATCGGTGACTTCTATCCTTAAATTCCCTTCCTCTTGTGTAACCTGTGGTTTACTGTCCAGGTCGTATCGAATAAATATGATACCTGCTTTACGGGCTTCACTGTAGAAATACTCCCTAAAACCATAGGTGCGTATATCTCGGTAAAGTATGGTTATTTCACAAGAAGGGTTAATTTCTTTTATCTTCAAGGCATTTTTAATCGCCTTGCTGCAACAGAGTTTGCTGCAGTAAAGCCTATCTTTCTCACGGGAGCCAACACACTGTATCATTACTACCTGGTTTAGATTGGATATGAACGAGGAGTCTTGATAGCTTCTCTCCTCCAGTTCCGATTGGGTAAAAACTCTTTCATCCTTTCCATAGAGGTATTCTTCAGGTTTGTATTCTTCGGCACCTGTAGCAACTATAATTACTCCATGTTCAATCTCAAGATCTTTGGCTTCAATGCCATTTTGAGGAACGAGGGTGGATTTAAAATTGCCGATATATCCACTAATTGCTCCAATTTCAGTTTTGGTATAGACTTTGATTAACTCATTTTCTGTAACCTTCTGTTGTAAATCTTTCAGAAATTTATTTGGATCGCTTCCATCAAGGGTATAGTGTATGTTTTTAAAGTTTCCACCCATTTCTGCTTCTTTTTCAACCAGAGCACACTCAAACCCCTGATGAGCCAGTTCTAACGCTGCAGTCATTCCTGCAACGCCGCCTCCAATCACTAATCCTTTTGGTATCACAGGGAGCGTTTGATCCTTTAAGGGTGAAAGTCTTCGTGCTTTTGCTACCGCCATGCGAAGCAAGTCTTTAGCCTTTTCAGTCGCTGCCCCTTTTTCTTGCATGTGAACCCAGCTGCACTGGTCTCGTATGTTTGCCATCTCAAACAAACATTTATTAAGACCAGCTTCCCTTAAAGTTTCTTGAAAGAGAGGTTCGTGGGTTCGGGGACTGCAGGCAGTTACCACTACCCGATTGAGGCTGTGCTCTTTAATGAGGTTTTTAATGTTTTCCTGATTGTCCTGAGAGCAACTGTAGAAGTTTTGTTCTGCATATATTACATTAGGAAGAGATTTTGCGTATTCTTTTACCTCCTGAACATCAACTACCCCGGCAATATTAACACCACAGTGGCAGACAAAAACGCCGATACGGGGTTCTTCCTCAATGGGTAACTCGTCGGGAAAGCTTTGCTCTTCCACCAGGGTGCCACGTTTTGATGCAAGCAGGCTTGATGCCAGGGCTGCTGCACCACTTGACTGGGTAACCGTTTCAGGGATATCTTTTGGTCCCTGGAAGGCTCCTGCGACAAAGATTCCCTCTCGGTTTGTATTAATAGGAAGCAGTTCACTGGTGTTACAGAATCGATAGTCATTAAGCTTTATTCCCATAGCCTTGGAGAGTTCTTCTGCCCCTCTGGCAGGTTCCAAACCGATGGAAAGCACCACCATGTCAAACTCCTGTTTTTCAAGCTTTCCATCTTCTGCCGCATAATTTACCAGCAGATTACTCGTGTCAGGGATCTCCTTAATGGATGATACTTTACTTCGGATGAAGTTAATCCCCTGTTGTTTCCCCCGTTCATAGAATTCCTCAAAGCCCTTACCCTGAGTACGGATATCCATGTGAAAGATAGTAATCTCAAGGTCTGGCTCGTGCTCCAGGGCAACGATACCCTCCTTGATGGCATACATACAGCATACGCCAGAGCAGTAAGGATTCCCAACTGATATGTCCCGTGACCCTACGCATTGCAGAAAAGCAATCCGTTTGGGAGTTTTAGTATCAGAGGGCCTCTGAATATGACCCATAAAGGGTCCTGATGCACAAAGTACCCTTTCAAATTCGATACTGGTCATCACATTGGCATAACGACCATAACCATACTCTGCCTTTCTTCTGGCATCAAATTCTTCCAGGCCGGGAGTCAGGATGATGGAGCCGACTTCAATGTTTACTATCTCCTCTTCCTGATCCAAGTCAATAGCTTTTGGACCGCATACCTGCTCACACTGCCGGCACTCTTGCTGATTGAGGAAAAGACAGTGATTCGGGTCAACAGTGTAGCAGGCAGGGACAGCCTGGGCATAAGAGATGTAAATACACTTCGTCTCGTCTAATCCCAGGTTATATGCATCCCTAATAAAGATGGGACAGTATTCGGCACAGGTTCCACAGCCAGTGCACTTCTCTTCCACCACGTAACGGGGTCTCTTTAAAAGACGAACGGCAAAGTTACCTGCCTCTCCTTCAACCCTTAGTACTTTTGTATTGGTAATAATCTCAATATTGCGATGTCTGCCAGACTCAACGAGTTTGGGAGAGAGTATTCAAAGGGCACAGTCATTGGTGGGAAATGTTTTATCCAATTTCGCCATTTCGCCACCGATGGCAGGGGAAGACTCTACCAGATAGACGCGAAAGCCCAGCTCAGCAAGATCAAGGGAGGCCTGCATACCAGATATGCCACCACCCACTACCATTACCGCCCCCACTTTTTTATTGTTTGTTTGAGAAGTGTCTTGATTCATGTTAGCTAATAATCTTCTTCCTCCAGAAAATTTATGAATTGAGGGATTTAGGAATTCTTTTGATTATTAAATCCAAATTCCTTAATCCCTAAATACCTCAATTACCCAATTCTTTTAGTATTAAAGCTTATCCACAATTTCCTTAAGAAGTTTCTTGGGTTCGATCTTCACTTTCTTAGCTCTTTTCTCCACAACCGCTCGAAGGATCTTGTCACGCAGTGCTTGAGAAAACCGATCTATTTCATTGATCTGCTGAGGGAAAGAGGGATCGACATAACCTTCCTTTACCGCCATATCCCTGAGTACTGCCATCACCTCGGAAAACCTTACATCTTGTGGACAGATAAAACTACAGGTATTGCAGAGTGAGCAGAGCCAGATAAAATCGGAGGATAATACCCTTTCTTTCATTCCCAGGAGAATCATTCGAATGATTTTTCTGGGATCATATGCGGGATCTATTTCGCTTACAGGACATCCTCCCGTACAAACCCCGCAGGCAAAGCAATTTTTTATATTCTCTCCTCCAGGCTGATTCGATACTTCGTATTTAAATTGCGGTTCAAGATCGTCTATAGATTTAGGTAACACCCCTTCTTCCTCCAAAACGTTAATCATTTACAAAATCAATTCCTTAATTCCTGAATTTCTGAATTCCCCAACCTCTACGTAAGTTTTTCAGCTAGGAAAACGGTTAAGTCCTGTACGTCAATTTGAAACTCTCTTAGCGGTGGTTTTTCATTCAACACGCAGTTTAAATGAGCCAGGCACTTGGTGCAGGTGGTAAGCAGAGTAGACGCACCGGTTTGCTCCGCTTCGCTGAGCTTGTTTACAAGAAGAGCCTTTGACTCCGAATTACAGCCCAGCCAGGCGGAAACACCACAGCATTGACAGTCCTCTCTTATGTTTTCTAATTCAACCAGGCTCATGCCTTTTACCTGCCCGATCAGATTTCTCGGGGGATCATAGATTTGCATGTGTCTTCCCAGCCTGCAGGGATCATGATAGGTGACCGTTCCTTCTCCCTTTAAAGAAAACTTTGCCTGGTGCTGTTCCAGAAATTGACTGATGTGGAGGACTTCTATATCCAGATCGTAATCGATTGCGAAAGTGCGAAAGCACTCTGCACAGGTCGTTATCAATGTTTTAATGCCACTCTCCTTGATTGCTTGAGAATTATGATTCTTAAGTTTCTCAAAAACCTCCTGATTCCCCTGCCAGAGTTCATCGTGGCCACAGCACTTGAGCCCCATCACACGTGGCTTTATCCCTGCTTTATTCATGAGCTTAATAGCTGCATCTCCAATAGGATGAAAATTGATTCCCACTTCTAAAAAAGAGTCAAGAAAATCGATACAGCCCGGGAAATAGCCAATAGACCCTTTTGAATCTATCTCACCTGAAAAATTAGTTGGAATGCTGCTTTTCTCGGGAAATTTGATCATCAGTTGACTGATGAGATTAAAAACGGATTTGTGCGCTATGATATCCTGGTCAACATTTCCGTTATTTCTTGCTTCCTTCATAAAATCCAGATAGCCTACTCCCTGTGGACAGTATTGGGAGCATAGACCACAGGTGAGACAGGACCAAAGATCTATATCATCTTTAGCCAGGATTGTATTTTCGAGATCTCTCCTGGGTGAATACTTTGTAACCAGCCTCTTGGGGCATATCCCGGTACAGAGCCCACACTGGTAACAGGTAAAAATACTCATTATGTCCTTTCACGCAAAAACTGAGCTACACAAATAGCGCTTGCACTCGCTTCAGCAAGACAGCTGGGAATGTCTTTAAGTCCATTGGCAGTCCCTGCAATGAATACACCGCCAACCGCACTTCCTACAGGCGCCTCCGCTACCTTAAAAAACCCTTGGTCTGAAAGGGGTATCTTGAACTGATCTGCCAATTTACTGGTGCTTGCTGAGGGTATTCCTCCAATAGAGAGGACAACGAGCTCTGAGGAAAGCGTTTCTGTTTCTCCCGTAACTGTATTTTCTATATCCATTGCGAGGGTTCTATCTTTCTCACTTACTCCTGATACGCGGGATCGAATGAACTGGACACCTTGTTCCCGTGCCTCAGTATAGAGATGCTCGTAAAGGTAGGGAGTGCGAATATCCATATACATGATTCTTACATCAGATTGAGGATTAAGCTTCTTCAGTGCTAATGCCTCCTTTACTGCATAGGTGCAACAAAAGTAAGAACAATATCGATTGGTCTTTTGATCTCTGGAGCCTACACACTGAAGGAAAGTAATGTTTTGTGGTTTTCCGCCATCAGAAGGTCTTACCACCTTTTCTTCTTTCAACATTTCTTCAAGTTCAAAAGCGGTGATTACGTCCTTTAAGCGACCATAACCGTATTCTTCGATGGGAGTTGGGTCAAAAGGATCAAACCCTGTAGCAAGAACTATGGCACTTACCTCAATGGTCTTTTCCTCTCCTTTGAGACTAATGTTATATTTTAAGGGCTTTCCTTCAACCTTCTCGATCTCTGCATGGGTTTTAATATAAATATTGTCTTTGTCATCAACCTGGCTTAGTTTTGATTTTAAGAGTTTGCCTGCAGACTCTTCCTTAGGGAAAAGCTTGCTCAATTTATTTAGCTTTCCTCCCAATTCCTCTTCTTTTTCCAGCAATGTGACGGTGCAGCCTAATTTCGAGAGGTCGAGCGATGCCTGTATTCCCGTAATCCCTCCACCGACTACCAAAACGCTATCCATTATCTCAACCCACTTTTTGCAATAAAGTATTGGTTCGTATTTTATGCACGGTATCCAAGCCCAGTGATTTGGGATCAATCCCCAACGCCAAACCAAGCAACTGGGTGTAAAAAATCACAGGGGTACTTAACACCTTGTTAAACTTCCTCTTAGCCATAATCTGCCCTAAATCCAGTTGCCTGAAACATCC
>CBDTTR010000144.1:0-5967 GCA_965363405.1 uncultured bacterium
CGAAGGCATATTCATAAATATGTTGAGGAGCAAAATCGTGAAACAAGCGTTGCAGTAAGGATTTTCAAGTCACAGTAGATGGCTACTGCAAATTTTGGGATAAAGCACAGCTCTTAAAATCTACAATATTCTTAAAGGGGGTATCATATGGAACCGATATTGATTGAAGAATTCCAAAAGAATAAGACGGAGGACTTTAGACTTTCACTTAGTGAATACCAGGGTCACATGCTATTGGATTTTAGGATTTATTATAAGGATAAAGAGGGAGAAAGTAAGCCAACGAAAAAGGGGGTCACCGTAAACGTAAAATTATTTCCTGAACTAAAGCAGGCAATTATGAAGGCTGAAGAGATATTGAAAGAAAAGGAGTTGCTGTAACTTTTTGCCTTCCTTACTATACGTCTGTCAACTTCTTGCCACAGAGAGGGCATACTTTACTCTCTAATGATATTTCTTGCTCACAATATGGGCAGGCAATCAACTCCTCATTCTCTGGGATCCTAAACTCTCCTTTCTCAAAGGCATTTTCCAAAGCATCTATAATCTCTTCCGCCCTCTTTTTCTCCTTTTCAGGCACTCTGACTTCTCCCCAGCCCTTCTGGGGTATATAGATACCATCATAGGCAGTATCCCTAAAGCTCCTTATCAAAACCGGTATCCCTTCTTTCTCTAACTCGCCTTTGATTATATCCGCTTCAAACCGATTTTTAAGTGTCAATACTTTCACCAGAGATTTAGTGTCTTCCCTGAACCTTTTCTCTTCCTCTTTTATCTTCTGGAATTCCCCCTGGGTAATAAGACGTTCTTCACAGTCGTAACAAACTTCAATTTCATCATGATACTCTGCGCCACACTGAGGACAGTATTTCAAAACCAACCCCTTTTAAATTTTGGATCTCGGATTTTGGATTAGTTCTGCATTCCGCAATATTTTAATCCAGCATCCAGCATTTATTAATGTTTTGTATTTGAATTCCTAATTCCGCAATCTACATTTGTTTACTTCCGCAACCCACAATCCGCATGCATTTACTCTAGTATCCAGCATCTCGCCTACCTGAGTGATGCCAATTATTCCTTAATCAATATAATATTCAATCCCCAAATGCGTAATCTGCTCCTCTCCCATCATATATCGCAATGTATTCTTAAGCTTCATCAATTGGATAAAAAGGTCGTGCTCGGGGTAAATACCTTCGGCATGCATAGGACTCTTGAAATAAAATGACAGCCATTCCTGGATTCCACTCAACCCACTCCTTTTAGCAAAGTCGTTGAAAAGCACCAGATCCAAAACGATGGGAGCTGCAAGGATGCTATCCCTGCATAAAAAATTTATCTTTATCTGCATAGGATACCCCAGCCAGCCAAAGATATCAACGCAATCCCACCCTTCCTTATTATCACCCCGGGGTGGATAGTAATTGATTGCCACCTTATGGTAAAAATCTTCATATAATGAAGGGTAAAGCTCAGGTTGCAATATCTGCTTTAATACAGAAAGTTTGCTTTCCTCTTTGGTCTTAAAAGAACTTGGATCATCCAATACTTCCCCATCCCTGTTACCAAGGATATTGGTAGAGTACCATCCTGTAAGTCCTAATAGTCGTGCTTTCAGCCCGGGAGCAAGGATAGTTTTCATCAGCGTCTGACCTGTTTTAAAATCTTTTCCACATACAGGCACCTCATACTTGTTGGCAAGCTCAATCATAGCAGGTATATCTACTGTAAGATTTGGTGAGCCGTTAATATAGGGAATGCCACTGGTTATGGCTGCATAGGCATAAAGCATACTGGGAGAAATAGTGGGATCATTTTTTTTCAAACCCTTTTCAAATTTACTTATACTCGTATGCACATCCCCTTGTTGCAGGTAAGCCTCTGTGCTCGCACACCAGATCATTATACATCGATCAATACCATGTTCCTTTTGGAAGCCCTCAATATCTTCTTTTAAAGCCTCCACTAAATCCATGTGCTTTTTATGAGGTTTTATGTTATCACCGTCCAGATTCTTAACAAATTCCTTGCGAAACACAGCAGACTTTGGCTTTATCTGCTGTAAAGGATACTTTACTTTTTCAATCAAATCCCTCTCGAGAACTGCTGCCTTTACAGCTGCTTCATAGCAATTGTCTTTATAAACATCCCATCCAAAAAAGACAAGATCCTCGAGATCTGCCAGATTTATGAGATCCTTAATCATGGGAACTTTATGCTCATCTCGTTTGCCCAATCTAATGGTTCCCATCTGAGTCAATGACCCAATCGGCATGGCGCTCCGGCTCTTTACAGCCTCCAGGCCTGCTATAAATGTAGTACTAACCGCTCCTCCTATTCCAGGTATGAGGACTCCCAGTTTTCCCTCTGCCTTGGGTATCTTCTCCTTCTTTTTTATCTTCTTCTTCTTCATCATAGTTACCTCCTAAGACAACATTATGTTTTTTAAGCCCCGTTCTTTCCTATCATCATTGCCATCTTCCTCCCACCCATATGCTCAATATCAACCTTAAAAATTTTAAGGGCAGCGGGGTTGTCCATACTCTTTTGGTATATAGCCATCCGCTTTTCCAGATAGTTTACCGGATCTAGACCCATCTTCTCAATATTGGCCTTCACCACCTTCTCGATCTCTTTGAGTTCCTTTACCTGCTCTATTCTCCCATCAACCACCACAGATGACCACTCGGTATGATCTTCGTTCCAGTTAAAAGCAGTGAAGCAGGCCTTATTATTTTTCTTTAAGATTTCCCATTTCCTACCTTTAGGAAACATTGAAAGGTAAAGCTTACCCCCCCCAGTATAGACAAATCCAAAGGGGATGCAATAGGGGACATCCTCACTTGATAAGGAGAGCACCCCATCCCCCACGGTGGTAAGGAGCTTTTCCATTTCCTCTTTACTCAAATCCTTCATCTCAATTTCTCCTCTTTTTCAGTAATAATAACACGCAGTGATTGTAGTTTAACCAAAAAGATAATTAAGTCAAGAGGATTTGGTGGCAGACCCACCAGGGTAACTGAAACATAGTTTGCCTATGAAAGCGAGGTTGAAAATGCTGAGGTGTACGCTGTCATGCCGGGCAGAAAGATTTGTTTGTGTGAGGACGAATATTGGAATTAAAATGTAGTAAAAAATTTTTAAAATGATTTTTTATTTGCCACTGCACCCTCCAACCTGTATTCGTTATGCAACAAATCACCTTCGCCCCACTTTTCTATGGTGTGCTTAGCGGATAGGTTTAATATCATCCAACAAGCGCGATAGAGCAACTGCTCGTACTTTCTTATCTATATAAAACGTCTTGTCACCAGCATGTATAACATCCAAATGTTTAAGCTTCAGGGTGGATAACGCGCTCCGCATTGATGCTGTGATCCGGGGAGAGCTCGTCCGCTTAATTTCGAATCCAAGTCGAAGCTGCCCTCTAATGACAAGCAGGTCTAATTCGGCGCCTCCGTGTGTTGCCCAGAAGAAGCATTCCTCTGCTCTAACCTTCAATCTACGGATGACCTGGCCCAGGACGAAACCTTCCCACGAAGCTCCTACTTTCGGATGTCCTTCCAGATCTGTTATGGTCCTGAGGTTGAACAGTGCATGTAACACTCCGCTGTCTGCAACATATACCTTGGGTGCTCTGACCTGCCGCTTGGAAATGTTCTCATGCCAGGGTGGTAACTGACGAATAACCAGCGCTGATGTTAGCAGATCGAGGTAGTTCCGGACTGTCGTGTCTGCAACACCAAATGAACGTGCAAATTCTGACGCATTCCATGTCTGGCCGTGGTAGTGGGCAAGCATGGACCAAAAACGTCGCAGTGTGGCTGAACGAATAGTGATACCGAGCTGGGGTAGATCTCTCTCCAGGAAGGTACGAATAAATCCTCGCCGCCATTCGTCACTATCAGTATGGGAGCGGGCCATGTACGACCGGGGAAATCCACCTCGAAGCCACAGCCGCGTATGATTTTCAATTCCAATCTCATCCAGTGAGAATCCCCCTAGTTCATGGTAGAAAATGCGTCCTGCAAGGGTCTCGGAGCCCTGCCGAAGCAAGTCCGGTGAAGCACTGCCAAGCACCAGGAAACGTGTTTTTGACTTGGGACGGTCGACCAGTACGCGAAGCACTGGGAAAAGGTTCGGATGCCGCTGGATCTCATCTATGACTACAAGTCCCTTTAGCCCTTTAAGGGCAAGCATGGGATCGTTCAGTCGGGCCAGATCCTCCGGATTTTCCAAGTCGAAGAATGAAGACAAACCCTTTCTATTCGCAACGAATAAACGCGCTAGGGTTGTCTTGCCAACCTGACGTGCACCGACTATTCCCACGACAGGATGGTGCTGAAACAGCCTGTGCAGCATCTTAAGTTCTTGGTCGCGTTTTATCATGACAGAATACTACCTTGAAAATGCAGTGATGTCAACCGATATTTCAAGGATACATGATAAACAGCTATGCACCTAATCATCTACGCCCCCCTTTCTATTTATTTACAAATGGACGTCCCCCTTTCCGACCTTCCGGTAGATCTGTCAGAGCAATATCTTGTCTCATGTGTGCCATCCGGAGTTAGGTGCGAAGATGATGGCTATGTAGGTGGTTGTAGAGGCAATTATACTGATTGGGTTTTTGATTTTCTAATGGATAGTGGTGTGCCTGATGAAGGGTGTTTTCCTTGTCAGGATATACAGTGGCCAGGTATTGAACCTTCATGTACCAATGCTTGCAATGATGTAGATTCGAGGGTTTACAAGCTTTCAAGTTATTCTTTTATAGGTGGTGATAGAGTAGCTTTTCCTTACACAGAAAATATTAAAGCTATACTGGCAAACAAACCTGTTGACTGTTACATGAAACTTTATTTTGATTGGATTTTCTATACTGGTGGTATCTATAAGCCAATACCGTCATTGACTACAATAGGAATAGGGCATACGGTTCAAATTATCGGATTTGATGATGCACAACAGTGTTGGATTTGCAAGAATCGTCAAGGAACTGATTGGGGTGAAACGATCGATTTTAAGCCTTATACCCTGGGGGCTGGCGATGGAGGTTATTTTAGGGTTCCATATGAAACTACACTAGAAAATACCGTAACCTATTTTGGAGTGTGTGCTGTTGATGCGTATGACGACGGAGGGTCTCCTCTTCCAATCTCTACCACCACAACTATCTCTTGTCCCTCAGAAGAACTATATGGAGCAGGTTCCGAAGAATTAAAACTTTTAAGACATTTACGTGATACTGTATTAAATCATACTCAAGAAGGAAAAGAACTCATCAAGCTATACTACCGATGGAGTCCTGCGATTGTGAAGGCAATGGAAGAGGACGAGGAGTTTAAGAAAGATGTGAAGGAAATGATTGATGGGGTTTTACCCTTGATCAGTGGAGAAAGAGAATAGCCGCTATCATCATACATGCAAAATAATCAACATTACCATCTGTATCTTACGATAAAATTTGACTGATGCGGACTTAAGAAGTTTGCAAGTATCCTACAAAAATTCATTGCTTTATGATACATTACGTAGTACAGATTATATCTGTCTCGATATAATTATCCATCTTTGGTAAAACATTAACATATCCTTCAATTTGATCACCGCTACATGTAGTATCAAGTGATGAATGTTAATACTCCCTTAATATTTCTCTTAGGGGATTTTGTTTCTGTGGTTGTATATTATCCTAGCAATTATTGACAGCCATCAGTTCTTAGAAAGATAGTTTCAATAATTACGATTTCATGAAGGCCAAAATTAACTAAGTATACGATTAGAAAATAATGGTTCCATACATAAATCTTCACTTCTTTGAGTTTTTTCTCTATGAAAATGCATAAAATAGAAATTATTGGTGAGTAATTTACTTTGAAATTGATTTAAATTATTCAAAATTTAAACTAGTTCAACTTATGATTTTGATTTTTTTTATTGACTTGATGCTATATCGTTTGA
>CBDTTR010000145.1:0-5950 GCA_965363405.1 uncultured bacterium
AGTAGATGGCTACTGCAAATTCTGGGTTTAATATTAGAATTGTGCATGCAATTTGTCAAACAAAAATGCACATGCGGGCTCCGTTCATATTTAACTTATTTCACTTTTCATTTGACCTCGCACATTATGCTGATATGATGTCTTCTCTAAAGAAACTGTTACAAATAACTTCACATTTCACTTTGCCATTGCGAGGAGTGTGATCACTCACCTTCTAATTTGATATTGCTCAGATAGTCAGTCATTGCGAGGAGCGTAAGTGACGAAGCAATCTCATGCAGAAACATTCCATATGAATAAAAAATATATTCACTTAATATTGCTTTCAGCTGTTTTATTGATACTCAGTTTTCCTAATATTGATCAGTCTTACCTGGCCTGGGTTTCCTTGATTCCCATTCTTTATGCTGTGGAAGGGAAAAGTGTTTATAGAACTTTCTCTTTAGGATGGCTTTGTGGATTTATTTTCTACATTGGTCTCATCTACTGGATTGTGGTTGTAACTACTACTTATGGTAAACTAGTCTATCCCCTGGGAATACTGGTTATGCTTTTACTGGTAAGCTATCTGAGTATATATTTTGGTCTTAGCTTTGCAATTTCAAGGTTTATTGAAGAAAAAACCACATTCAAATTGCCAATCATACTTCCTTTCGTCTGGGTCACAATGGAATATCTAAGATCTTTTTTGTTCACTGGATTTCCATGGGAGAGCCTGGGATATTCCCAATACCAATCACTTTCACTGGTTCAATTCGCTGACATTACAGGAGTTTATGGAATAAGCTTTTTAATTGTCTGTGTAAACACAACTTTATACCTATTGTTGAGAAGTCTATCCAATAAGAAAATTCCCTGCAAAGAAATTATTTTTACAGTTCTTCTTGTAACAATAGCTGTCATTTATGGTAGATGGCGTATTGTTGAAATTAAAAAACTTACAGAGTCATCAGCAACTATGAAAGCAGGATTAATACAGGGAAACGTCGACCAGGGAATAAAGTGGAATAAGGCTTTTAGAAAAAAAACCATAACAACACATCAACAGTTGAGTATCAAGGCACTACAGGATGGAACAAGACTCATTATCTGGCCAGAGTCATCTACTCCCTTTTATTTTCAATCTGAATTGGATTACCAAAATCTAATCTTTGAAATCATCAATGATAAAGACACCTATCTTTTATTAGGCAGTCCTTCCTATGAATTACGGGATGGTAAATATCGCAATTTCAATAGTGCTTTTCTGCTTTCTCCTTCATATAGGGTTATAGGTAGATACGACAAGATTCATCTTGTCCCTTATGGAGAATATGTTCCTTTAAAAAAGTTTTTCCCTTTTATTTATAAGATGGTGGAAGGAATAGGTGCGTTTTATCCAGGCCAGAATATATCACTCCTCAACTTGCCAGAAGCTTCCTTTGGTGTTCTTATATGTTATGAGATTATTTTCCCCGATCTCACCAGAAGGTTTGTCAAGAAAGGAGCTCGATTTCTGGTTAACATTACCAATGATGCATGGTTTGGGAAAACCAGTGCTCCTTACCAGCACATCTCTATGGCTGTCTTTAGAGCCATTGAGAACAGAAGGTTTATTGCAAGAGCTGCTAATACAGGAATCAGTGCATTCATCGATGCAACAGGAGATATAAAATATCCAAGCAGACTCTTTACTGAATCACTAATAACTGGTAAAATAGGTCTATTGACTATCCCAACATTTTACACCAATTATGGAGATGTCTTTGCCCTGTTATCTACACTTCTTTCTGTGGCATTACTCTCTATTGCTATGCTAAGGAAAATCAGTGGATAACACTCATCATGAATCATTTATCATGTAAGGAGGTACCCATGACATTCAATGAACTTCAAACATATATAAAAGAAGTAGGAGAAAGAATCATTAATTTGAGGGGTTATCTTTGAAGTTGCTGACAAAGAGCAGCAATTACAAAAAATAGAAAAGAGAATTGAACAACCCGATTTCTGGGGAGACAACCTTGAAGCTCGCAGGTTTTTAAAGGAGAGGAAATTAATCAGAGATACTGTAGATGGATGGACACACCTAAAGCACCAGCTGGAAGAAAACAATATTTTACTTGAACTCGCTATTGACGAAAATGACGAAGAAGTGAAAAACGAGATTGAATCCAATCTCGATAAGATAGTGAAAGAAGTCGAAGACATCGAATTCCGGCACATGCTAAATGGAGAACACGATATCAATAATGCTTTTGTCAACATCAACTCTGGTGCTGGGGGAACAGAGGCTCAGGATTGGACAGAAATGCTGCTCAGGATGTATCTTAGATGGGCAGAAAAAAAGAGCTTTGAAACAGAAATTATCGAAATCTTAACAGGTGACGAAGCAGGCATCAAAAACGTAACCTTTTCAGTTGTTGGTGATTACAGTTATGGCTATCTAAAAGCAGAAGTGGGTATTCATCGCCTTGTTCGCATCTCTCCTTTTGATGCAGGTAATCGTCGTCACACCTCATTTGCGTCGATTTTTGTCTATCCAGACATTGAAGATGAAATCTTAATTGAAATCGACGAGTCTGACTTGCGAATCGATACCTTTCGCGCAAGTGGTGCTGGAGGACAACACGTAAACAAAACTGATTCTGCTGTGAGAATTACTCATTTGCCAACAGGTATTGTGGCACAATGCCAGAATGAGAGATCCCAGCATAAAAATAAAGATATGGCTATGAAGGTATTAAAGGCCAGATTATACGAACACGAACAGAAAGAACAGGCAAAAAAAATGGAAAAACTCCACAGCGATAAGAAACAGATTGCCTGGGGAAGTCAGATACGCTCCTATATCATGCAGCCTTACCGAATGGTCAAAGATCACAGAACTAACAAAGAAACAGGAAATGTCGAAGCTGTCCTCGGCGGCGATATTGATGGATTTATTAAGGAGTATCTGATAAGCCAGTAGGTATCTTTCATTTCAAAACATGAAGTTTGCAAAGCAGCACAACGGAATAATAGGAGATAATAATGAAAAGAAAATTTGGTTACTTAAATAACACGGAGAAGAAAGTTGTGCAATCTTTTGTCAAAGAATTGAGAGAGAAATTGGGCAATTATATTGTAACGATTCAACTGTTTGGTTCCAAGGTGAGAGGAGATTTTGAAAAGCATTCCGACATAGATATATTTATTTTAGTCCGAAAGAAAGGGAATATAAGAGACCAAATAAGTGAAATTGCAGCAGATTATTTATTTGAATATGATGTTCCATTAGCTCCTGTAGTTTACAGTTTGTTTGAGTATGAGAAAAATATGGAGTTGGGTTCATTTTTCTTTGAACAAGTAGAGAAAGAAGGGGTTGCTATATGAGCAGAATAAAGTTAGCTATTTATAGAATGCAGAAAGCAAAAGAAATTCTAACCGAAGCCAGAGACAATCTCGATCAGAAACACTACGGACTATCAATTAACAGAAGTTATTATGCAATGTTCACTACAGCAAGGGCATTTCTAGCCTTAAAGGAATTAGATTCAAGCAAACATACTGGTGTGATTTCTTTATTTAATCAGCATATTATCAAAGCCGGACTTTTCCCCAAAGATCTTAGTAAATTTTTACCAAAAGCAAAAGATATTAGGGAAGATGCCGATTATGGTGACTTCGTTGAAATTACCAAAAAGGACGCAGAAACACAAATCGAAAGAGCAATGCAGTTTGTTCAAGAAGCAGAAAAGAGGATACACAAAATGATTGGAGGTGCTGAAAGTGAGTAATTTGAGCAAGTAAGAAATTGAATTGTTATCCCATGCCAGGTCTTTCCCTGACATTTGTTGTAAAAACTAAATAACAACCTGTAATTATCTTTATATAATATATTTTCTCTATGAACACTTACTTAATAATTATTCTTTCTATTATAATTGTTGATTATATTTTAGACATTGTGGTCGATACGCTCAATGTCAAGCATGTTAAAACCGATTTGCCGAAAGAATTTGAAGATTACTACGATGCCGAGAAGTATAAGAAAGCGCAAAATTATCTTAAAGAAAATACACGATTTGGAATAATTGTTGACTCAATCATTACTCCCATCACAGTAGCCTTCATTCTGATCGGCGGGTTCAATTATGTTGACCAGATTGCAAGAGGTTTCCAAATAAGCCCGATTCCCACAGGACTTGTTTTTGCAGGCATTTTAATGATTGCCTCCCAAATACTTTCCATCCCCTTTTCAATCTACAGCACTTTTGTCATTGAGGAAAAATACGGGTTCAATCTCACCACTGCAAAAACCTTTATCCTGGATATATTAAAAAGCTGGTTTTTAACAGCGATTATTGGTGGAATTATTTTCGCGGTCATTTTGTGGTTTTTTGATAGAACAGGTAATATGGCCTGGGTATATTGCTGGATTGTCGTAGTCATCTTTCAAATAGTGCTCACATTTTTTGCTCCTGTCGTAATCCTCCCACTTTTCAACAAGTTCTACCCTCTAGAAGACGGTGAGCTCAAGACATCTATTGAAAACTATGCTAAATCACAAGATTTTAGGCTGAAAGGCGTTTTCAAAATGGACGCCTCTAAACGATCAACTAAATCAAACGCCTTCTTTACAGGATTTGGGAAATACCGAAGGATTGTTTTATTCGACACCCTCATAAAGAAACATACAGTAGATGAACTCGTTTCCATCCTTGCACATGAAATGGGACATTATAAGAAGAAGCACATTCTTAAATCAATTATTATCTCAATTATCACAACTGGTTTTATGTTTTTCATTCTTTCCCTTTTCATAAACAACGAGGGGTTATTTCAAGCATTTAAAATGGAAAACACTTCAATATACGCAAGTTTATTCTTCTTTGCTTTTCTCTATTCCCCTATTAACATGTTTATTTCAATCCTCAGCAACATGCTTTCCAGAAAGCATGAATATGAAGCTGATGCGTATGCATCTGAAACATACGGAAAATTCGAATCAATGATTTCAGCATTAAAGAAACTGACAGTTGACAACCTCTCCAATTTAACACCTCACCCGCTTAAAGTATTTTTAAGCTACAGCCATCCTCCCGTTCTAAAAAGAATTCAATCCCTAAAAAGAATGAATTGACGGGAATAATAAAAACAATTATACAGGATCACTTTGATAGCTTTTTTTAAAAGCACATACTAAGGAAGATGAACATGGCAACAATCAAAGGGGTTATATTTGACCTTGACGGAACCTTAATCGACTCGCTTGTGGCATATCGTATGGCATTTAACAAGACTGTCGAACGATATGATTTGAAACCAATTGACATAAGAGAGCTAACCGACTTTCTAAATCAATTTCTTTCTCTGGAGGAGGTGCTAAAAAAACTCTATCCCACCCTCAATCATGGAGACATCCAGGAGTTCATGGTAGAGATGAAAAATGAATTTATTGCCTTCTCAAAAGACTACATAACATTGAAACCCCATGCCAGAGAAGTATTACTTTCCTTGAAAGATCAAGGGATGAAAATAGGCATTGCCACGGGGAGGATGTCCAAAGGTGATGGAAAATGGAGGGAACTGAAGAACCTGAAGATTGACAGTTTTGTTGATACTGTTGTAACTGCAGGTGAGACAAAGCCCAAGCCAGATCCTGCTTCCCTTATCAGATGTGTTAAAGAATTGGGCCTTTCGATGGATGAATGCGTTTTTGTGGGTGACTCAAGGGCAGATGTCATTGCAGGCAGAAGTGCTGGGATACAAATAATTGCCGTCCCTACTGGTGTTGCCAGCAGAGAACAACTGCTAGAAGAAGTGCCTGATTTTCTAATTGATTCTCTCTCACAACTTACCACATACATAAAAAACATCTCTCACGGCTAGAATTTTAGACTCGGGAATTATCCAACATCCAGTAATCAGCATCAATTTGAAAATTCTGACAGATCTATCCCGTGTTTTTGTTAAGTATGAAAACTTT
>CBDTTR010000146.1:0-5932 GCA_965363405.1 uncultured bacterium
TATTGGCACCGCCAAATTGGGCTCTAATCCTGTTATGCACCTTAATGTATTCATGCCCCTGAGGAAGCAGGTCAGCAAATTTGGTATACACCTCTATATCCTTTACTTTATAGACAAAGAAAAGGGAAATTAAAGAAAGGATAGTGAGAACCAGAACCCTTTTTTCAATGATGAAATCCGCAAATTTTTTCATAATTGGCCACACCTTTCCCGAAAAGTTTTTGAAACTGCCTGTTCACAGAGCGGGGATTCCCGGTGTTTACTGCATTTTTATACACAGTTAATGTATTCTTTCTTTTGAAGTAGGCTTTTCATCATTTACCCCCTCTCAACTCAATACATATTGTTAAAAGCTTTGTCATTTCAATGATAAACACTTTGAAATTACAAGTGTTAATGTTTAATATTTTGTCTCCCCTCATAAGATTATTGCATTGTTTCACTAAAGAATGTCATTCCCGCGAAAGCGGGAATCCATTAATCCTAAGTATAGGAAAGCTACTCTTGTATGTCAATCAGAACATGATCGCAAGATGTGAATCTCTGCCTCATCCCTTACCCAACATGAAAAGATTCAATTGCCTCAAACCCAAAAAAGTGCTGGACATAGAGATTACTATGTAATATTATATAGTAACTATATATAATAGTGGGAGGAAAGTTGTGTTACAGGGGGAAAGAATGACTATCGGAGAACTGTCCAAAAGGACTGGTGTCTCCACACAAACGATACATTATTATTTAAAAGAAGGGCTTTTGCCCAAACCGCTTAAAACCAGCAAGACCTGGGCTTACTATACTGACGATCATTTTGAACGGATTAAGATGATTAAAAGCCTAAAGGAGCGCTATTTCTTTCCTCTTAAGGTGATAAAAGGCATTCTTGGAGAAGTATCTTTACATAGAAAACTTATGAGGGATACCCCCCTTTCGGTTGCTTCAGATTTAAAAAAAACTTATCTGAGGGGAAAAAAGAAGAGCCTTTTATCCCGAAAAGAGCTTTCCATGAAGTCAGGGGTAAGCATAAGGTTCATTGATGAACTTGAGGAGATGGGTTTTTTGCTATCCAATGCAGGGATCAATGCTAAAAAATATGATAGTGATGATCTTGCACTGGTGAGAAGTTTGAGTAGGTTGATTAAAGTAGGAGAGGGTAGTCTGGAGGATCTAAGGTTCTACCAATACTTTTTTAGTGTGCTATCAGATGAAATGAATTTTGTGAATAACAAGATTATAAGGCACGGTGGTTTGAAAAGGATAAGTCTCAAGGAGATAGAGAGCCTTCTAGACACAATAAGAGAATATTTTCGAAAGAGAATACATCGCTATGAAGAAAGGCATATTGCCAAAAAATATTTTAAAAAGGGATTGTAGCTCTATGTCTAAAAAAACACCAACTGCAGCCGTTATTAGTTGTTTGCTTTGTCTATCTGTTGTGTGCTTCACTTTTCTTGGATGCGGTGAAGGGAAACCAGAGGAAAACAGTACTTTGTCCAGTATAACTAAAGTGGAAGAATCCACGCCGAACTATGAAACAAAAAAAATAGTTCCGCAAAGGATTACTGACGAGGTTCGGGCAATTGGAACTGTGCAGGCCTATCAGGAGGTTCAGATAAGCCCGGAAATTTCAGGTAAGATCAAAAAGATCCTTCTTACGGTGGGTGATCACGTAAAGCAAGGTGACCTTTTAGTAGAGATTGATGATGAAACACAGCAGATAGCCCTCACACAGAAAAAGGCCCTTTTGAAAAAGGCAGAGGCTACACGAAAGAAGGCCTTAAAAGATGCTCAGAAGGGAGGATCCCTGTTTAAACAGGGAGTCATCTCAGATTCCGAATCCGATGACATTGAGCTGGACAAACAGATTGCAGACGCCGATCTCGATTTGGCACGTGCCGATGTCATGAAAGCTGAAAAGGAGTTACGGGATACTAAAATCGTTGCACCCTTTGACGGCAGGGTAGCATTGGAGGATGTTGAAATAGGGAAAATGGTAACCCCAGGTCAAAATCTGCTCACCCTGGTTGATATTTCACAAGTGAAAATTGTAGTAACGGTCTCTGAATTAGACATTACTAAGCTGTCCGTGGGCAGTCGTGTTGAAATAGTCATCGACAGCCTTCCGGGGAAACCCTTTACGGGAACAGTAGCAACGGTGGGGTTAAAAGCTGATGATGCAACCAGAACATACCCGGTAGAAATTATTGTTGCTAATGAGGGATCAATGCTTCTGCCGGGAATGATATCACGAGTCACCATGGCCACCAAAGAACCTAAAGAGGTTATTATGATTCCCAAGAGCGCTGCACGGTCAGTGAAAGGGCAGATGGTAACCTATGTTATGCATCAGGGGAAGGTTGAGCAAAGAAGGGTCTATCTGGGACAGGAACAAGGTGAGCAGGTGATTGTTGAAAAGGGTTTAGAGGCAGGGGACATTCTCGTTGTCTCAGGGGACGTCGATCGTAGCGGTACACTCAAGTGAGGATTGTGAATTTGCTCTCGTCACATTGATAACACACACCTCGTAATCAGGGAGTCGAAAGTCCGTGAGGGGCCTATTGAGTTAAGGGAATACTATGTCAATCGCTAAATTTTCCATACAACAACCGGTACTGGTTAATCTTTTTATGGTCCTTGTTATCATGGCCGGTCTCTTCGCCTTTAACAGCATCTCCAAAGAAGAATTCCCGGAAATTTCATTAAATGCAGTCTCTATCACCACAACCTACCGAGGTGTCGCCCCTGAGGAGATCGAGGAACTTATCACCAAACCCATCGAAGAGGAGATCGCTGACATTGATGACATTGATAGCATTACTTCCTTTTCCTCTGAAGGCCGCTCTCTCGTTTCGGTGCAGTTTAAACTCGAGGCAGGTGATATTTATCGAAAAAAACAGGAAGTGCAGACAGAAGTCGACAAGGTAACTGATTTGCCTGAAGATGCTGATGATCCTGAGGTTAAAGAATCGAAACACTTCTTTCATTTGATCACCATGGGGATAGTGGGAGAAGGTAACGAGCGAGAGATCAAAGAAATTGTGGAAGATATGGTATATGATTTCAAGCAAATCTATGGTGTGGCCGAGGCTGAGGTCCGTGGTGATCGTGAAAGGGAGATCTGGGTAGAGGTTGACCAGGCCAGACTGGAGGGCTATAGCCTCTCACTCGCTGACGTCATTAGTGCTGTCAAGAGAAAAAACTTAACCCTTCCGGGAGGAACCATAAAACTTTCCCAGAATGAGTTCATCGTAAGAACAGTGGGAGAATTGAGCGCAGCACGAGAAATCGAGGACATCGTAATCAGGAGCAGCAATACAGGCGGTCATGTATACCTCCGAGATATTGCACGTATCTCAGATAGATTTGAAGAACCTACCATTATTTCAAAGATAGATGGGAAAAAGAGCATCAATATTTCTCTGAGGAAGGGTAAGGTAGGGAACATCGTGGACATTGTAAAAGAGGCTAAAGAGGTGGCGTTGAGCTACAAACCAAGGCTTCCCGAAGGAGCCGAGATTGTCTTTGCAATTGATGACTCTATTTATCTCAAGAAAAAGCTCAACATCCTCTATAGCAATGGTTTGAGTGGCCTTGTTCTGGTTCTCCTAAGCCTTTTCTTTTTCATAGGAACCCGCTCTGCAATTGTTACCGCCTTTGGATTGCCCGTTGCATTCTGTGCTTCCATACTCTTAATGAACGTTTTTCACATCACCATTAATTCATTTTCCCTTTTTTCTCTTATCATTGTCTTGGGTATGATTGTTGATGATGCAATCATCGTCACAGAGAATGTATATCGCTACATTGAGCAGGGAATGCCGGTAAAAGAAGCTGCTCTGCGCGGGACAGAGGAAGTATTCTGGCCCGTAACCGCTGCGGTAAGTACCACCATTGCCGCTTTTCTGCCCATGTTCATGATGGAGGGGGCGCTCGGTAAATTCATGGTCATTATCCCGATGGTGGTAAGCTTTGCCCTTTTGGCATCCCTCTGGGAAGCCTTCTTTATTCTCCCCTCTCACCTGGCGGAATTCGCTCGGCCGCCCAAAAAGAGAACTACCCGGGGATCACAGAGCGCCTGGTATATAACCCTCCAGAAAATCTATGTACTCGTTTTAAGAAAATTCATACGACGTCGTTACCTGGCTTTATGTTCCATAGGATGTATAGCTGCTGTTATTCTTTTAACCGCGTTTGGCACCCTTGATTTTATTCTTTTCCCCAATCGGGATTTTGATATGTTTCTCGTGAAAGTCGAGGCCTTAAGTGACAGTACAATTGAGCACACGCGCACCATTACTGCTCAGTCTGAGAAGTTACTTTTGACACTTCCTGCAGAGGAAAAACTCTCAGTGGTAACCAACGTGGGACTTAAGACAGCAAACCTGGGATTGGTAGAAGGCGGTTATGAGTATGGCAGTAATCTAGCGCAAACCAAAATTCGAATGACTGATTTTCAGGAACGTAAGCGTGATGGAGAGGAAATCCTTGCGAACGTCCGGAACATGTTAGACACGCTAAGCACTAATCATTTTTTTAGAATCGATAAGGAAATGGCTGGCCCTCCCGTAGGTAAAGCAGTGGCGGTGAGAGTTATGGGTGATGATTTTCTGATACTGCGCACCATTGTTCAAAAAGTGAGAGAGGAATTGAACGAGATAAAGGGGGTTGAAGATATCGAGGATGATTTTCTCTCGGGTAAGAGTGAGATAAAGGTAATCGTTGATGAAGATAAGGCCGCACTCTATAAGATCGATGTAGAAAGCGTAGCAATGGCCATACAGTACGCTTACCGGGGTGGGGTCGCCACGGAGTTTAAGGATGAGAACGACGAGATTGATGTGGTGGTTAAATTTGATGAGGAGTTCAGGAATGATCCCAGCATGATTTTGGATCTCAAAATCCCTACGAGGGAAGGATACATGATACCACTTAAGAATGTAGCCATCATTGAACGCACCAGCGGCTATGCCAAAATACGACGGTTTGATCAAAGGCGGGTCATTACTGTTACTGGCAACATTAAATCAGGAGCTAACAACTCGCGCGATGTTAATAATGAAATCAAAAAGAAGATGAAAGCCTTTATGGAGAACTATCCGGGCTACATCCTGCACTATGGAGGTGAGTACGAAGATACACAGAAGTCAATGCGGTCACTGGGAGAGGCCTTCATTCTGGCACTATTTTTAATTTACATGATTATTGCCAGTACATTTAAATCCTTTATTCAACCATTCATGCTGATGATTACTATTCCTCTCGCTATTATGGGGGTCTTTCTCGGGCTCATCATTATGAACACTCCCATGGGGATGATGTCATTTATGGGGGTTATCGCCCTTACGGGGATCGTGGTAAATGATTCCATCGTCCTTATAGATTTTATTAACAGACGTATATCAGAAGGAGGTGACAGAATTGAGGCTATCATTGATGCCAGTAAAACCAGGTTAAGACCGATAATACTAACTTCTATTACTACAATTTTCGGATTGACACCCCTTGCCCTGGGCATTTTTGGTAAAGAGCGCATGCTCACTCCCATGGCCATCTCCATCGCCTGGGGGTTAACCTTTTCCAGCACACTTACTCTGCTTTTGATTCCCTGCCTCTATACCATAGTCGATGATATCAAAACCCGATTATGGAGAAGGCACTCTTAAAAGCAATAAAATTCTCTTTTAGTTGAGAGGAGTAAAGAATAAAGACGTTTGTGCTTCGGTATGTGGTTTGTGTGGCTAGCAGAAAATGGAGCAAATCTTAATTTTGCCTTGGTTTGATAACTGATAAAGAATATCCCGAGTCTTACTACCATCAGATCCAGTCCGGTCCTCTAATTTTGGAATATCTACACTACCGGCAATTTTAGACAAGTTAATGTGGGATGAGTCCACGCCTTATTTTTATTCTCTTTTTCGCAGGGGCTTTCTTC
>CBDTTR010000147.1:0-5893 GCA_965363405.1 uncultured bacterium
GGCGAAGGAAGGATTGAAGGATAGTCTTATCGGCATTGTGCTTAACCGCGTTCCTCCCCACAGGATCGATTTTATCAAGAAGAAGGTTGTCCCATTCTTTAAGAGGCGGGGAATTGATGTTTTCGGAATCATTCCCTTGGACCCCTTGCTGAACTCGGTTAGTGTAAGAGAACTGCAACAGATTTTAAATGGCCAATTTCTCTTTGGCGAGGAACACGAAACAGACCTTATCGAAAAATTCTTTATTGGTGCTATGAACGCTGACAAGGCAATTGATTATTTCAAAAAATCTAAGAATAAAGCCGTCATTGTCGGAGGTGACAGACCCGATATCATCCTGGCTGCTCTGGAAACCCCTACTGCCTGTGTGGTACTGACTGGGGGGCTTTACCCTAATGACATTCTGCTGGCGAAGGCAGAGGAAATGAAAATTCCCATGATCCTGGTCAAAGACGATACATACAGTACAGTGCAAAAAGTAGACAAAATATTAGGAAGGCTGCGTGTAAAGGAGGAAAAGAAAGTAAAACTGGGAGCCAAACTTATTGAAAGAGAGATCAACTTTACACTCCTTTATAAGAAAGCAGGGTTGAAAAAAAAGAGAAAGAGGTAAGTTGGTTAATGAATTCACACTATAGGTGAAACAACTATGGGTTTGGATCAAGCATTAAAGAAATTAACAACAGGAATCTATGTGGTTACTTCAAAACAGGGATCGGAAATCAACGGGATGGTTGCTTCCTGGGTATCTCAAGTCTCTTTTTCCCCTCCTCTGATTATGGTTGCCATCAAGCAGGGGCGATATTCTCATGGAATGATAGGAGAAGGAAAGGTCTTTGCAATCAATATACTTGGCAAAAAACAGAAAAAGATGGTATCTGTTTTCAAAGGTAAAGATAAAGCTGAAAAGAAGTTTACAAACATACCCTATGAGGTTAAAAGAACAGGTGCCCCTATCATTAAAGATGCGCTTGCTTTTCTTGATTGTAATCTCATCTCTGAAGTAACTACCGGGGATCACACCCTTTTTATTGGTGAAGTTTTGGAAGGAGATGTGATCAAAGAAGGCAATCCTCTGTCAAGCAATGACTTGGAAAACACCTATGGTGGGATTGTCTATGGCTGAGTTCAGTGTTCTGTAAACTATTAAATTCGCTCATTAGAAAAAAGGAGAACGAATGCATTATAAAAGAAGAGAACAGCCCAGATTGAAATTTGGCGTAGTTGTGAAAGACAAAAAAAATAACAGACAGGGGAAAACCAGGGATATATCGGTTGATGGATGTTTCATTGAAAAAAAAGGTGAATTTGAGGAGCTTTTACCAATTGGATCTCCCATAGAACTTATTCTGGATTTTCCAAATGCGGACAAAAAGTTTAAGGTTTCGGGTGTGGTAAAACATCATGGAACACATGAAGATGGAACAGGTATTCGTTTTGAAAAAATAGATGATCATGCGGTTGTTATTATAGAGCAGTTCATTAAGACCTTCCTGGATGATATTTTAGGGGAGGAGTGGGCGAAGACAAAAGAAGAGTATTGGGATGAAGTGGATAGACTAAAAGAAAAAATACCACACAAAGATCATCAGGCTTAGAGGAAGAGGCAGTAATAATTTTGCACTTTTTTATGTAATTGCGCTGATTTTTATATCAATCTCGGATTGATGCTTACCATAAACTGGACACTTAGGACAATTCTCTTTCATCCATTCTCCCATCATCTTTTTTTGATCCTCCGGTATATTTTCGTACATGGGTTTCCAATCAAGCTCCCAGCAGCCTATATTTTGCTCATATGCAGGACATGGTCTTTTTGCATCGCCTTCAGCTTTAGCCATACAACTTGGGTTTAAATCATAACACTTTTCACTCATCTTTTCACTCCTTTCTCTTAAAATTGTATTTCCATCTTCTTCTTTTTTGCCAGAATTGATGCCCATATCCAAGAAGTAATAAATTGTACCATTCTGGTTTTGTCAGCATCTATAACACGGAATGTCATTTGGGTAAAGGAATAAGGCAATTTTGAATGAATGTAGAAAATATGTCTAATTATGGTTTGGTTGATGAATGTTTTTTAAGGAATTTTTCCAGCTGACAATATTTCCTGCAATTAATACCAGAAATGCTGAATCAACAGGGAATCTGAAACGGTTGTTTTCCCCGAATTCGATAAGCGAGGAGGTGCACAGGGTGTAAGCATGAATAAGAAGGCAGAAAAGGCAAACAGTGGAAAGGGCAAGCGACATAGAATCCCCTTTTCTAAACGAATAAAAGAGCGTACTGGCGTAAAAAAACAGAAAGATTGCACTGATAATAATGGTTCTTACCCACCACATATAATGGGTAGAACGTTTACTTTCCACACCCAAAAATCCGAAGTACAAAAATCGATATAACCTTTCAAGTCTTTTAACGACCTGCATGTTGTTCATAAAAAGAGCATGAACAGAATCCGATGAATGCCAGAGCATCAGGCTATAAGAGCCAGCAGTATAGAAAGCAAAAAGTGTTGGATTATGTAAAATTAGAGATACCGCATCTTTCCATAATTGTTTTGAAAGATAGACATACCCGATGTGGTTGTAGTTTGGTTCGCCGGAACTCCGCCATTCATTGCAGTCTGCTGGATGATGACACGGTATATGTTTCAAGTCATCCTCTCCAAAAAAATGATGTATAGGCTGAAAGGTTTCTAACTCGGCACGTACGGCTTGCTGGCTAATTATTCCACTATGATAAAACTGCTCTAGCTTCTCCCGGGCGTATCCATTTGCTTTTATCCACAGACTCATGCCTTTCCAGGAAGATGTCCCAAAAAACTCGTATAGACAGACATTTTTCACACACAATAAAGACATCGGTATAAGAAGAATAAAGGAGGACAGGAAAAATTGCCTGGCAAGTCGTTGTCCTTTACCTGCACGTCGTAAGTACAAAGACAGAATAACAGCTGTTATCAGGAAAAAAACCGGGTGGAACAGAGAGCGAATCATACCAAGACACAATAGCGATGTCCAGAAGAGAAACAGATAAACAAACCTTTTTTTAATACTCCAGTAAAGGAGAAAGAATATAGAGAGCAGAACAAGTAAAGCCACGATATGGGTATAATAGAGCAGGTTCTCGTAAAGGATGAGTGATGGGTTAAGCATGAAAATAATCGTTGCCATAAGCGACACAAGGGAGTTTATGCCAAGAGATGTAAGAATACCATAGAAGAGAAGGGGGATTAATACACCGGCTGTTTTGAAAAGAATTTCATAGGAAATTGCCGGTATTGGTGAGACTTTCAGAATTGCACCAAGGAAAAAATTGAATAAAGGAGGCTGTGAATGGAAGTAAAGAAGGCTTTTTAGAAGATCATTTTCCAGAAGTAAAGGGTCAAGATACTGCTTTGCAAAAAATAGTGGTGTGGCAAGAAATGTACCTCCTTTAAGAGTAAATATAACACGGGACAGGGCAAATATCAGTATTATTGCCAACCCATATCTTTCGTCTCTCAATCGCAGGGGAAACATTTTCGTTAATATTTATCCCACCACCTTACCATTTCGTTCTCATGAGCGTTCGTTCGGTAAAGAAATTCTCTTGCAGTCCCAGATCGAATTTTACTTCTTCGAGGTTGATGATCGTATTGTGGCTGCTTCGAAGGTCAGAGACTTCGAGCAACCACTCCATCTCAAGCTCACTACCATCAATGGGTTCCCAGTAGACAAAAATCGTTTTCTGATTGCGACCCATTTGATCGAAATAAGAGTCATAGATCCTGAAGGCCGTGCTTTTCTCCAGATAGACCTTCCTTTTGGCGTAGTACCAATCTTCTCGCTTTGGACATGCTTCAATCACATAGCAGGGAGTATCTTTGTAATAGGTTTTCCCATTGTGTATTGATTCCTGGCCGGGAAAGTTCTCTTCACCCAAAAGGGTGTAGGTTTCATCCCCCCATTTCCTTGAAACGGCCTCCTCATATGTAAAATCCGATCCCATAAAAGAGTCGTCTCCTTCATTTTGTGAAATCCGTCTTATCTTTCGTAAGCTGGGAAGCCAGAGCCACACCTCCTGGTCCCGTCCCGGAGTGAGGTATGTCCACGAGAGAACGGTAAGCCCCTTGACATTCTGGGGATGTGTAAACGTAACCATGTCTTTGTAGTCAAGGTCATCTGCCAGGCGATTCAAGATGATTCGAGACCGATGAAATATGCGGGTTCTCTTTAACCCCATTTTATTGATGAGATGGACCCCTCCGTGAGACTTATAGTCACGACAATCCTTGCTGTACAGAACGTGAAAGCAAACTTTCATAAGCTCGTCTGCACTCATCCCCGGTGCCGGTCGAGACATCTTCCCGGTGCTTGTAGGGAGCACAAGCTCACTTTGGGCTGGCCGCACAGGGAAACTCATTGAGACAGCGACGAGTCCCATCGCAATGAAAATAGACCTGGAATATCGAATAAACTTTGTTGTAGCATTCCTCATGATTTCTCCTTTTCTTCCACGCAAATACACTGACGGCTATTATCGCCCATGTAAAAGAACTTATAGAATGTTTCATTATAATGGTGAACTAGCATAGTAGTGTCCTGCATGTAAGTCAACCAGAAAATTGCCTATTTTAGAAAATCGTCAAAAATTGTGGCATTCATATTAACAGATGCAACATAGAGTATTTTCTCATTAGGGGTATCATAAATCTCCATAATTGGCCCCTGAGAATAATTATTTTGCTCAATATGCTCAGTAAGTTTTGGTCCATCTTAAATACCCCTATATTTCATATCATTCCCACCATATTGAGAAAAATCCTATGTGCATAATGTATCTAACGACATTATAACCTTTCTTTGATAGTAGCAATAGTAGCACCCCATCCGCCAGCTTCAGGTGGAGCTTGAGAAAAGTTGTCAATCAGAGAACTTCTGCTTAAAGTTTTACGGACAATTTCTCTCTGGACTCCGATACCTTTTCCATGAATGATTCGGACTTCTTTTAATCCTGCCTCATAGCATTCTTTAAGATAACTTTCTAGTACTTCAGGTATGTCTTTAGGAAAGAAGGTGTGCAGGTCAATACAATCTTCGAGAGGTAGCTTAACAGGTTCTTTAAAAAAGTTGTTTTCTTCTTTGTCCATTTCAACGGAGGGGACAGGTGCTTCCTGTTAAATCCAGGAAAAGATGGTAATTCCTAAAATCAGGATGACAATACCCCAGAAGCGGTAGGTGATATCCGGAACTTCAATAATCCACCAATTTATAATTGTATCAATATGCTTTTTGGGAGACAAGAGGAGATAGATGCCTTTCCCCATGGCTAAAATTCCCAGTGTTAGGATAAGCCATGGATGGTGAGTCAAGTCCCTGGAGAGAATGAAAAAAATACCGATTATCAAGGGGAGAGGGAAGAACCATCTAAAACTAAAACCACTCGACATTTTCTGGAAAAGCCTTTTCGCCCAGTCAGTATAAAGTATAAAAGTAACCCCTGCAATAATAAAGTAGATGCTCATGAAGCACAAAAACCATTTCATCTTATTCTCCTCCTGTTTTACTTGAGGGAAGCTTGAGCATGCTTGAAATGATGGGTAGAAGGGCATTTACTTTTTTGTCCAGCTTGTAGTTTAGTGTTTCTGTCTGGCCATTTCTTTCCACCTCCATCTGGAAATCGGTGTCATCGCTTAATTTGTAAACTGTCTTGAGAACATCTGGTATATCATTTACTTCCAGGCCATTTACCCTCTTTATGATGTCGCCATTTTCAATCCCTAATTTTTCAAAATCATTTCCTTTTATTAAATGACGAATTCGGAAACCGGCAGGCTTACCGTTCTCACGGTGCTGGTAGGCAAAGACTTGTCCTACATACTGGTCAATATTACTCACCATGTCAGTAA
>CBDTTR010000148.1:0-5868 GCA_965363405.1 uncultured bacterium
ATTTGTGGCAATGACACCCTCGTGTTATGTGTACCTAAGTTGTTTTGGGAACAAGAGTGATAAGATACTAATAATCCAAATTGCTTTTCTCATGTTAACTTTTAAAAGGGGGGACCAAAATGGCAAAGAAACGTACGACAAAAACAGCAAAGAAAAGCAAGACCAAAATGATGAAAAAAGGCAATCTCTTGACAACCAACGCCGGTGCTCCCGTGGTCGACAACCAGAACGTCATGACCGCGGGACCACGGGGCCCGCAGCTCCTGCAGGATGTGTGGTACTTGGAGAAATTGGGCCATTTTGATCGGGAGGTGGTCCCTGAGCGACGGATGCACGCCAAGGGCTCGGGAGCCCACGGCACCTTTACGGTTACCCATGACATCACCAAATATACCAAGGCGAAAATATTCTCCAAAGTAGGGAAGAAGACCAAGTACTTCACCCGTTTTTCCACGGTGGCTGGTGAGCGTGGTGCCGCCGACGCCGAGCGGGATATCCGGGGCTTCGCAATCAAATTTTATACGGAAGAAGGAAACTGGGATCTGGTGGGTAACAACACGCCCGTATTTTTTCTGCGCGATCCACTAAAGTTTCCCGACCTGAATCACGCCGTCAAGCGGGATCCCCACACCAATATGCGCAGCGCCCGCAACAACTGGGACTTTTGGACATCGCTGCCGGAAGCGCTGCACCAGGTCACCATCGTCATGAGCGATCGGGGCATTCCCGCTTCTTTCCGTCATATGCACGGATTCGGCAGCCACACCTTCAGCTTTATCAACAAGAAAAATGAACGGTTCTGGGTCAAGTTTCACTTCAAAACGCAGCAGGGAATCAAGAATCTGACCGATGCAGAGGCCGCCAAGGTGATCGGCATGTGCCGGGAAAGCAACCAGCGAGACCTTTACGAGAGCATCGAGCGGGGTGACTTTCCCAAGTGGACCATGTATATCCAGGTGATGCCGGAAGAGGATGCGGCCACCTGCCCCTACAACCCGTTTGACCTCACCAAGGTCTGGTTCCACAAGGATTATCCCTTGATTAAGGTAGGTGAGCTCGAACTGAACCGTAACCCGGATAACTATTTTGCCGAGGTCGAACAAGCGGCTTTTAATCCGGCCGCCATCGTGCCCGGCATTGGTTTTTCACCGGACAAGATGTTGCAGGGCCGTCTTTTTTCCTACCACGATGCCCAACTTTACCGGCTGGGCGTGAACCACCACCTGATTCCGGTCAATGCCCCCCGCTGCCCATTTCACAGCTACCACCGAGACGGTGCCATGCGAATTGACGGCAATTATGGCAGCACCCTTGCTTACGAGCCCAACAGTTACGGCAAGTGGCAAGAGCAACCCAACTTTGCCGAACCGCCGCTGAAATTGGAAGGGGCCGCTGACCACTGGAATCATCGTGAGGACGATGATTACTATACCCAACCGGGCCTGCTTTTCCGCCTCATGAGCGCCAAGCAGAAGACGGCACTCTTTGGCAACACGGCCCGCGCTATTGCAGACGCGCCCATGGAAATTAAGATCCGACACATCGGAAACTGTATGAAGGCCGACCCGGCTTACGGTAAGGGGGTCGCCAAAGCACTTAAAATTCCGATTGGCAAAATACCCAAATAGGCATAGCGTCGTCCCTATTCTATTGATGGAGTATACTCCTTTTAAGGCTGGAGTGATTTTCTGATTTCAGGTTGTTATGGACTCCCGCTTTCACGGGAGTGACTCGATTTTTGACATTTTACGAGAGCATCATTATCTAACAAGGTAAAAATTCAGAAGCCAGGTGAAGAAGAAAGATAAATCGAAAAGAAGGGGGTCAAATCCTGGATCATTAAGAATAGAATATCCACACACAACTATAAAATGAGATTGCTTCGTCAGCTTTCAGCCTCCTCGCAATGACTTATTATCTGTATGCATCATGTTGGTAGGTGAGGGATTCCGTTTCTCGCAATGACATGCACTCTATTTTATGACCCGAGTGATAATTATGGTTTTACCTATGCAGCTTTTTTCTTGTCCAAACTCCCGCATCGTCAATCAGACTATAGATGCTGGGAACGATTAAAAGCGTCAGTAAGGTTGAGACCAAAAGCCCTCCGAAGATGGTAATGGAGATGGGTGAGAAGAGTTCGGCCCCTTCTCCCCGGCTTAAAGCCATGGGGAGTAAGGCAAGAATGGTGGTGAGCGTCGTCATGAGAATGGGCCGTATGCGGGTGAGACCTCCCTGAATGAGCGCCTCACTTTTTTCCACTCCCTTTGCCCGCAACTGGTTCACGTAATCAATCAATACGATACCATTATTAACCACCACCCCAATCAGTATCATAATGCCGATGAAGGACATCACCGATAAAGATGTGCCTGTTACAAAAAGTGCAAGGGCAACGCCCACAATTGACATGGGAACAGCAAACATGATGGAGAGAGGATGGATAAGAGATTCAAACTGGGAGGCCATGACCATATAGACTAATAGGATAATAAGACCAATGGTGAAAAACATGGTAGTCATTAACTCTTCCATATCTTCTAAAGAACCTCCATAGCGAAAGTAGTACCCTTCGGGGAGCGGTATAGTGTCGAGGATTTTTTTTACTTTACTCTCAATGCTTTTTAAATCTGAACTGGTGGTGTCTGCACTGATGATTACGACTCTTTCTTGATCTTCTCTCTCAATCTTGACGGGACCTCTTCCCTCCTTTATATCAGCGATCTCAGTGAGGTTGACCAGAAATCCACCGGGTGACGAGATGAGTACATCGCTTAAGTTGCTAACTGTTTTTCTGTCTCGTTCTGAAAATCTCACTCGAATGTCATACTCATCACCCTGATCTCGATATTTGGTTACTTCTTTCCCCAGGAAGGCAGCATCGACAGTAGTAGCCACATCAGATACAGTTATTCCCATAGAGGATGCCTTATCTCTGTCTACTGAAATCTGGATTTCTGGTTTTCCCATTTTCAGGTTGTTATCGATATCTACAATCTCTTTTTCTTTACTCAAGGATTCCACGACTTGATTGCTTATCTTTTTTAATACTAAAAGGTCTCTGCCAAAGAGTTTGATCTCAATGGGTCTTCCCCCCCCCCGTGTAAAATAGTCGTTTGTCTGCATAAAATAGAAAGACCCATTATTAAGAGGGGGCAATTTGGATCTAAGCGTTTCCATAAATTCAGTAGCTGTTCTTTTTCTCTCATCCTTGGGAGCAATTTCGTAAAAGAGCATTGATTCATTGACTCCAGCAGGCCCTGCTCCCTGGGCGGTATCATATTTTGAAGCGTCTGAAAGACCCGTTAAGGAAATGATTGAGCGAAATTCTGGTTCTTCCATTATAGCCTTTTCCACCTTTTTTACGAATTTGCCGGTTTCTTCTAATGAGGTCCCTGGCGCCAGACGAATTATCCCAGAGGTGTATATTTCATCCAGCTTGGGGAGTACTTCACCTCCTATAAAAAATGAAAAGATGAGAAGACTTGCGATAAATAGTAAGATACCGACAGCTAGAGTCCGAAAGCGGTGATGCAATGATTTCTCCAAAATGTTTTTGTATATTGATTTCATTTTGGTTAAGAACCTTCTTTCTTTATTTTCACCTTCAGCCTTGAGGAAACGGGAGGCAAGCATAGGAACCATGGTTAAGGCAATCAAGAGAGAAGCCAGAAGTGCGAAGGTAACTGTTAAACCCAGCGGTTTGGCGAACTGGCCAGTGATCCCTGTGGCAAAAACCATGGGGAGAAACACAATGACACTGGTTAAGGTAGAAGCAGTAATAGCCATGGTCACCTCTTCTGCACCTATACGGGCGGCTTCTTTTCTATCCTTGCCTTGCTGTAAGTGTCGAAAAATGTTCTCCAGTACGACGATGGAGTTGTCCACAATCATGCCTATACCTAGAGCAAGACCGCTTAAAGTAATGATGTTGAGTGTATAGTCAGCAAAGTAGAGAGCAATAAAAGTAGTAATAACAGCAAAAGGGATAGAAATGTTCAGAGTAATGGTAGTTCTTAAATTCCAGAGGAAAAGCAGTAATACCAGAAAAGCAATAGAACCTCCCCAGAGTGCTGTTTCCAGTAACCTGGCAACAGAATCGCTTATAATTTTGGATGTATCCCAGACATTGAGTATCTCAATATCAGGTGGTAAAGTGGTTTTGATTTTTTCCAACTCTTTTCTAACAATACTGACTGCTTCAACTGTGTTTGCTCCGGATTCCTTGGTGACCCACATGATTACCGAATCCCGCATATTAGCCTTCGAATAGTGACGGATTTCCTTGTGACTATCTTCAACGGTAGCAATATTTTTTATATACACAGGAATACCATTTTCTACTTTAACTACCGTATCTGCTATTTGTTGCACATTTTTATATTTGCCCGTAGTACGGACAATGAACTCTTCAGTACCTCTAGTTAGATGTCCACCGGGTATATCCTTATTCTGCGCCCGGATAGTCTCGATAATATCACTGATGGAGAGATTGTGTGCTTTAAGTCTGTTTCGATCTACATTTATCAGAATTTCTCTTTTCAGGCCGCCTGCGATTGTCACAGAAGCAATACCGGGGAGATTTAGTAGCCTTTTTTCCACATTATCTTCAGTCAGCTTCCTTAAATTTCGCAAATCTCTGTTGGTTGTACTATAAATGCCGTAGTAAAGTATGGGCATCAAATCGATATCGGCTTTGAGCACAAGTGGGCGATCAACTTCATCAGGAAGCGTGTCCACTGCTAACTCCATCATATTCCTAATATCCTGAGCAGCAGTATCTAAATTAGTTCCCCATGTAAATTCTACTTTAATAATAGAGAGACCTTCCCTGGAAGTTGATTTTACTTTTCTCACTCCTTCCACTGCTGCCACACCTTCTTCCAGTGGTCTGCTAACCATAGTTTCGATTTCGTGGGAGGCAACACCAGGATAAGTAGTAATAACTGAAATCTCAGGGAATTGGATATCGGGGAAGAAATCGATGCCTATTCTGGAAAGTGCAACAAATCCCAAAACCATGATAATCAGAATCATCATGGTGGCAGTAATAGGTCTCCGAATGGATAGCTCAGGCAGGTTCACGGTTGTTTACTCCTTGATTTTGATAGGATCCTGTTTAACTTGAACTTTAATTCCGTCTTTTAAAGCGTAAAACCCTTCGGTTACCACGACATCGCCTTCATTTAGTCCTTCTGTAACTTCGACAATATCATGATTAATTATACCAGTAGTAATAGGTTTTTCTACTGCTCTACTGTTTACGACCACGAATACCTTTTTCGATTCATTATCTTCAACAATAACACGCTGAGGAATGAGAAGTGCACCTTTAGATTTGTGTTCGATAATTTTCATTCGGGTAAACATCCCTATCTCTAATCTGAAAACAGGATTGGGAAGTTCAATTTTTATCTTAAAAGTCCTGCTGTCAGCATCTACTTTGGGATTGACTGTTGTGATTTTTCCGGTAAAAACATCATCAGGATAGGCATCTACCTCTATTAGAACTTCTTCGCCCACTTTGATAGACTTTTTCTTTTCTTCAGTAATACCACATTCAATTTTTATGCTGCTGGTATCTACCAGATGGAATATATTAGATGGAGGCATGGTAGTAGCCATCTCTCCTTCATTCATCATCTTTTCTACAATGAATCCATCAAAAGGAGCTACGATGATGGAGTCCTTGAGGTCTTGCTGTATCCTTTCTAAGACAGCTTTCGCACGCTGGACCCTGGCTTCTGCAAGGTCCCTTTCTGTTGTGGTATCATCAAATCGTTGTGAGTCGATAACCCCTTCTTCAAATAATTTTTGATTCCTTTTCAAGGTGGCCTGCAGGTTCTTCAATTGTGCTTCGGTTTCTTT
>CBDTTR010000149.1:0-5845 GCA_965363405.1 uncultured bacterium
CTGATGGCATATCAAATTCTCTCTAGTTGTTCGTCATTCGGTTGTGCTGCTCGTCATACAAAGTATGGTTGTTTGCTCAAGTGAAGCTTAAGCTATGTTCAATTTTCATCATCCCCAAATGGCCCAGTCTTAAAATGAACACAAGTCTTCAAAACAGATATTTTTTTTCCTTCATCCTCCCTAAGTCCTAAAACACCTTTTAGGACATCATACGGCTTTACAGCTCTTCCTCCCACCATCTTTATAACCATCTCTATGGAGGTATCACCTTTCAGTTGAAACTCTTCTACCCACTGCCTCAAATTTATCCTTAAAACTCCAGATTTTCTCTTAACTTCTATATACTTTTCCTTTGTTTTAAAAAAGGTTCGGATCTTATTGCTTAATTCTTGAGAATCTTTTATTAAATCTAACCATGCCCCTTCCAGAGTTAAAGAGTACTCAATCTTAGTTATACTATCAGAAATCGAAGGAAATTTCAAAGGTATTTCTCTCAAATCAAGCAATTTTAATCCATTGGGCAATTGGCAGTTCATCTTCCTTAAAAGTTCACAACTATCTATATTGCCGTTGATTTCTAAATCCATATATTCAGCTATACTCTCGATCCCTACTGACAAGGCAGGACCTAAAACAATCTTAGGCAGGGGATGGAACCCCTCTGAAAATCTTACAGGAATCCCTGCCCTTCTAATCGCACGTGCAAAAAGGGCAACCACTTCTAAGTGACTTAAAAATCTAGCTTTTTCAGTCTTGGCAAAATGCGCTCTTACTCTGTGGAGATTATTATCTTTCTCGACTAATTTAATACGTTCACTATCATTTACCACAACATCCTTTCCCTTATCAGAACAACCAGGCATCATCCCACTACCTCTTACTACGCTAAGAGTCTGTTCCTCATCACAGCACATACCACACCTTTGACATCCTGTAATGCGGCAATCCGGTGTCAATTGAGCCTTAAGCCCACTTTGATATTCATCCCATAGAAAATCTCTATCCACCCTGCAGTCAATATGATCCCAGGGGAAAACCTCTTCTTTATACCGTCTGCGAGTGGTATAGAAATCTGTGTCAATATCTCGCAGCGCTTCTTTCCACCAACCACAGTTTAAATACTCACTCCATCCATCGAATCGGCATCCCAACCGGTGTGCCTTTACTATCACGCTGCCTAACCTCCTGTCTCCACGAGCAAAAATTCCCTCCAGATAGCTCATCCAAATACTTTGCCATTTGAAGGTAAGATCTAATCTCCTGATTTCTCTCTTCAGGAATTCCTGTTTACCCCTCATCTCTTCAATCCCTATTTGAGGCTCCCACTGGAAAGGGGTATGCGATTTTGGAACAAAGGTGGAAACACTTACATTGACATTCCTTCTCTTCCCTCCCATTCGAGCTATTGAACGAACCCTTCTTGAAAGATTTACAATTCCCTCTAAATCCTCCTCTCTTTCACAAGGCAGCCCTATCATGAAATAGAGCTTTATAACATTCCAACCCGCATCAAAGACATTTCCTACTGTCTTAAGTATTTCTTTTTCGTTAATTCCCTTATTGATGATGTCCCTCAATCGTTGGGTCCCTGCTTCCGGGGCAATTGTGAAACCCGTTTTCCTCACCTTTTTGATTTCTTTTATCAGCTCAGGCGTCAACGTCTCTGACCGCAAAGAGGGAACGGATACAGCTATTTTCTCAGATGCATACCTTCCCATCAATCTACTCAGCAACTGATTAATCTGACTATAGTCTCCCGTACTTAATGAAGAAAGAGAAATCTCCTCATAACCTGAATTCTTAAGGGAAACTTGAGCCAGCTCCTCCAGTTTTTCTACGCTTCTCTCTCTAACGGGACGGTATATAACACCTGCCTGACAAAAGCGACAACCCCTGGTGCAGCCCCTTGCAATCTCCAGGTTGAGGCGGTCATGAACGATCTTCTTATATGGAACAATAGGATTACATATAAAAGGAGTTTCATCTAAATTCTCGACCCACCTTTTTTTTACTCGTTCATAACCGTGTTTAAGGGGAATAATCTCCTTTACCATCCCACTTTCTTGATAGATCACTTCAAAAAAAGAGGGGATATAAACCCCTTCAATCTGAGAAAGTACATGAAGCACCTCATTCTTGTTTATCTTCTCTTTCTTTGCCTTGATCACACAGTCACAGATCTCCAAGAGAACTTCTTCTCCATCGCCGATAACAAATGCATCAAAAAAATCGGCAAGTGGTTCTGGATTAAAAGCACAGGGACCACCGGCAATGATTAAAGGGTGATCTTCTGTTCGCTCAGAGGCATAGAAGGGAATCCCGGACAAATCAAGCATGTTTAAAATATTGGTATAACTCAACTCATACTGGAGGGAGAAACCTACCAAATCAAAATTTCCCACGGGTAATGATGATTCAAGAGAAGTAAGCTTGACACCCCTTTCCCTCATCGCACTCTCCATATCTAAGCCCGGAGCATAAACCCTCTCAGTTGCAATATCATGTCTTGCATTAAGCAAATGGTATAGTATCTGTAATCCCATATGAGACATGCCTATTTCATAAACATCAGGGAATGCAAGACAAACCTTGAGATTGACCTGAGACAGGTCTTTTTTAATTGAATTGATTTCACCTCCCAGATAGCGACTGGGTTGGCTAACCAGTGCAATAAGCTCTTCCACTAAACCTCCTGATAGATTTCATCGTTCATCTTGTACAATACAAAACAAGACGGAATATCCCTTTCTTTGTGGGGATATATTCCGTAATGTTAATCATAATATAAAACATCATCTTTTGAAAGGAAAAATTGAAGCTTGATAGTTAGCACAGTTATTGATAAATATGATGTATTCAAGATACTGGTTGCGTGTTTAAAAAAGTGAAATTTAAGGAAGGAGAAGTCATGCAAGAAGAAATTAATCTGGGCATCACCAGAGATGAAGCATTACAACTCATGAAAGAGTATCTTAAACTAGATAATCTGCAGAAGCACTCTCTTGCTACGGAAGCTATCATGAGGAAGATCGCACAGAAAATGGGTGAAGATGAAGAACTGTGGGGGATAGCAGGATTACTCCATGATCTTGACTTTGAAGCCACAAAAGACGACATGCCCCACCACACCTTAAAGACAGCAGAAATACTGAAGGAAAAAGGTGTATCAGAAGAGATTATAGAAGCTATTAAGGGGCATAACGCAGAGCATTTAGGTTATGCACGGGAAAGGATAATAGACCACGCACTCACCTGTGCTGAATGCATCACTGGGATGATTGTTGCCACTACACTGGTTTATCCAGACAAAAAGATATCAAGCGTGAAACCCAAATCAATCATAAAACGGATGAAGCAGAAGGAATTTGCAAGAAGCGTTAATCGAGATTTCATAAGAGAGTGTGAAAAGATCGGCATCCCCTTAGAAGAATTCGCTGAACTTAGCCTTAAAGCCATGCAGGAGATAAGCAATGAGCTGGGGTTATAAACACTTCTGGTATTTTCTCTTGACTAATAGCTTGGCATGAAATATCGCAACACTCGGGGGTAAATTATGGGAAAGACAAAAGTAGCTATCTATATAGAGCAAAAGACCTTGACTCAGATTGATCGTCTTGTAAAAAAACATGTGTTTCCCAACCGCAGTCAAGCTATCCAGGAAGCTGTACAAGAAAAGTTAAAGCGACTAGAAAAAAGTAGATTAGCCCGTGAGTGTTGTAATCTTGATCCTGCCTTTGAAAAAGCTTTAGCTGAGGAAGGACTTTCTGAGGGAACAGACAGTTGAGGGTTTAAACGAAATAATTGGTAGCTAATTTTGTCAGAGTGTTATTGAATTAATAAAGGAAATTTCCCTAAAACCTAGCATAACTGGATCAAAGACAAATTTTTATAAAAAACACCGCTGTTAGCCATCTGGTGCAATCTTTTGCTAGCTTCTTGCTTTAAATTTTCTCTTAATCCATGCTGGATCTCGGCGCATTGGCAGAACTGCAATAATATATGCTATATCTTCAACAATTTTATAATAAATAGCGTAAGGAAATCGCTTGGCAAACATTTGATGTAAACCATACTTCTTTTTATGAATACCTGCATAAATAACGAGGGATTCGATATCTGCGATCAAACTGTCCCAAAAGTACTCACCAACCCCAGCTTCTTTCCTGTCATAAAATATTCTTCCATCGTTCAAGTCATCGACGGCCTCTTTGATTACTAAAACATCTTTTATCTTAATCATCTACGACTCGCTTTCAACTTTTCTATAGTGATAAATTCTGCTTTACCCTTTTCGATCTTCCTTTTTCTCTCTTCGATAATTTCTTTATGCCACTCTGGCGTGTTTATTTCACCTCCTTCATACAAAATGGAATTCCAAAGATCCTCCATGGCTTGAAGACGTTCTATTGTATTCATCTTTTTGATGGCAATATTATCCATTTTTCCTCCTTGTTCATTAAGCTAATATAATTATTGAACTGTTACCCTTATTTTGTTAAGAGTCTACTACTCAGAGGTTAGATTGTCAATAGGGGGAAAGGGGGATGTAGGTGAATAGACAACTTATGTTCATTCGTTTAATCTTAATTTATCAGTGAGATGTCATAAAATATTTATCATATTTTTGTATGTTGTCAAACCACTTATGCCCATCTTTTTTAATTCATAACAAATTAGTTATGCACCTATTCACCTACGTTTTCTGGATGACTGATTTTTGCAAGCTTTTTAACGGAATAATCTAATCCCTCGCTTCTACTGACTATTATTCCGCTTCTTCCTTAATCAATGGCAATACCCCATCAATCATCTCCTTCACTTCTGTTTTAAACCCCCCATCTTCTTCCATTGCTCTTACAATCGCAGGACTCCATTGGTAGTACAGCTTTATCAGCTCCTGACCTTCTGGAGTTTTGCTCAATGTTTCATCTCGGAAATATCTCAGCAGTTCTACTTCTTCTGAATGTTCTCCGTAGATTAATTCTGATATGCAAGGTTGTGATGAAGCTGTGGTGGTTGTTTCACCATCCCACTTTTTAAGAACAGGAAGATAAGGGGTCAGGTATAGAAATTAATTTCTACTTTCCAAGGCTGACCCCTTTGTTTATATTTTGTTAAGTTAGCTATACACCTATCCGCTTTCCGTTTGATCTTAACAAAATCGGAAATTTTAGCTTGCAATTTTATAAAAAACACAGCAATCTATTAGCTACAGCTACTGCCTTGGATGGCTTTGCTTGCAAAGTACAACATACAGTATTTAATCAGTTAGCTGAAAGATATAAAACAGATTTATTTATATAAGAGGTAATCATGTCAGCAAAATCTTATGAGGTTCTTTCAGAAGCTTTAAAGTTATCCCCCGTAGAAAGGGCTGAATTGGTAGAAAAAATTCTTTCAAGCTTTGAATTCCCTGATCGAAAAAAAATAGACGAATTGTGGGCAAATGAAGTTGAAGACCGCATTGAGGCTTATGAACGTGGGGATATATCTTCAGCATCTGCCAGGAAAGTCTTCGAAGACATTGAGGGAAGCAAGAAAAGAATTAAGTACTTATGAAATTGCAACACAGCGAATAAGACGTTTCACCATCCCGCTTTTCTATATTCATTTATAGTTTATGCCAAGTTAGCTATGCACCTATTCACCTACGTCCCGCTTTTCAGCGGAATGAAACTAAGGGAGATTGGACAACAATTTGGTATCGGAGAGTCTGGCGTAACTCAGGCGAGTCGCCGGATTGGCATGAAGGCTAAAAAGGATAAAAGGCTTGGAGAAATTGTCAAAACGATAGAAACAAAAATCTATTTGTCAAATGTGTAGGTCTGACCCCTTTGTTTTATTT
>CBDTTR010000150.1:0-5835 GCA_965363405.1 uncultured bacterium
AGTCTGGACCGTGTCTCAGTTCCAGTGTGGCTGATCATCCTCTCAGACCAGCTAACCATCTTCGCCTTGGTGAGCCGTTACCTCACCAACTAGCTAATAGTACAAGGGCTCATCCTTAAACAATAGCTTGAAACAGAGGCCATCTTTTCCTACTGTCTCCTAAGAGACCGTAGTCTTATTAGGTATTAGCTTCGCTTTCGCAAAGTTATCCCTAATTCAAGGGGAGATTACCCTCGCATTACTCACCCATTCGCCACTTTACTCTCCCGACGAATCGGAATTTCTCGTTCGACTTGCATGTGTTAGGTACGCCGCCAGCGTTCGTTCTGAGCCAGGATCAAACTCTTCAATTTATTTCAATTCTTCAATCTACTTAAAAAAACCTCAAAACGATAGCCATACTATTCAATTTTCAAAGAACCAATCCAAAAGAGTATAATAATACCTATTTGTTTTATTGTCAAGCAAAAAATGCATTAAATTTCTATAGCTTTTTTAATCACTTAGCATTTTCCAAATCACTCAACTCTTATTCGATGGTATTTTTTCTTCCCGCTACGTAACACAATACTTCCATTTTCAACGTGCTTAAAATCAATTATCTCATCATATTTACCTACTGGTTCCCCATTAATGTATCCACCCCGTTGATTTATTAAACGACGAGCCTCATTTCTGGTAGAACAAAGCCCTACATTAGCAAAAAGTTCAAAAGCACATATACCTTTTTTAAGAACCTCCTCATCCATAACACTGGTTGACATTCCACTTAAGTCATTGACAACCTTGCTCCTTGGAATCGTACTGGACGGAAACAGCTTACTATCTATCCCTCTATATCCAAAAGCACTAGCAGAAGTTTCCCAAGCCTCTATAGCCTTTTTTTCACCATGAGTAATTTTAGTGGCCTCAAACGCCAAAACAATCTTAGCACTATTTAACTCTTCTCCCCTTATTGACTCTATGACCTCAATCTCATCCAGGGGTAAAAAGGTAAACAATTTTAAGAATCTTACAACATCTGCATCATCCGCATTAATCCAAAACTGGTAATAATCATAGTGAGATGTTAAATTTTCATCCAACCATACAGCTCCCTTCTCCGTTTTCCCCATTTTGTCACCGGAAGCAGTAATAATAAGCGGAAAGGTCATTCCATAAACCTCATTTCCTTCAACTCTTCTAGTCAAATCGATACCTGCCAGAATATTACCCCATTGATCATTACCACCCATTTGCAAAAGACAATGATAATGTTTATTGAGGTACAGAAAATCATAGGATTGAAGCAACATATAATTAAATTCTATGAAGTTGAGCCCTGTCTTTAACCTCGCCTTATAAGATTCTGCTGCAAGCATTCTGTTAACACTGAAATGGCAACCTGTGTCACGAAGAAATTCAATATAATTAAGCTTACACAACCAATCAGCATTATTGAGAAGCAGGGCTTTGTCTTCACCAAAATCAATACACCGAGAAAATTGCTTCTTTATTGATATAGAATTTTCCTCAATTTGGTTCTCCGTAAGTATCTCTCGTGCTTTAGTTTTGCCACTGGGGTCACCTATCAAACCTGTTCCCCCACCAATGAGCACAATGGGTTTGTGACCATTTCTCTGGACATGAGCCAGAGCCATTATTGGCACTAGATTTCCTACATGAAGAGTTGACGCTGTAGGGTCAAACCCTGCATAGCAAGTAACAGGGTTTGAGAAAAGTTTCCTTACAGCCTGCTCATCCGTTACCTGTTCAACAAACCCCCGGCTTTTAAGAGTATCAAAAACATTTTCCATAAGCTAATTCAACGCCCGAAACTCTACAGCTTACTGAAATTAGAAGTTTCTTATCAGTTATTAAACTTGCTCCAATCATGGAATGGTGGAGTATTGGATAAACGCAATCTGTTACGGGTTACGGGTTGATAAGAAAGAATATCGTTGAACCCGTAACACGCAACACGTATTAAACCCAATATTCCAATTTCTTAAGCAAAACCTAAGCTCAGTTGATCACAACATCACTACTTCGCAAAATTCACAGACCTTGTTTCCCTAATAACCGTAACCTTAATCTGTCCAGGATAGCTCAAATTTGCTTCGATTTTCTTTGCCACATCTCCAGACAAAACAACAGCAGCATCATCAGAAATCTCATCGCTTTCTACGATGATTCTGATCTCTCTACCGGCTTGCACCGCATAACTCTTACTAACACCTGAGAAAGATTCTGCTATCTCCTCCAATTCTTTCAGATGCTTAACATATGTTTCCAGCATCTCCCTTCTAGCACCTGGTCTAGCAGCAGACAGAGCATCAGCAACCTGCACCAGTATTGCAATTACCGTCTGAGGTTTTTCATCATCATGATGGGCTGCTATGGCGTGGACAATCTCATCATCCTCACCATACTTTTTCGCTAAATCTGCACCAATAACAGCATGGGACCCTTCAACCTCGTGATCGACAGCCTTACCGATATCATGTAATAAACCGGCTCTCTTGGCCTTCTTAACATTGACTCCCAGTTCAGAGGCAATAATCCCACAGAAAAAAGCTACTTCTTGCGAATGTTGCAAAACATTCTGATCATAACTGGTTCTATACTTAAGTCTTCCCAAAAGTTTTATCACTTCCCCGTTTACCCCATGAACACCACAATCAAAAGTAGCTTGCTCACCAGCCTCCCTTATCTTTACATCCATCTCCTGTTTAGCCTTCTCAACTATCTCTTCTATACGCGCAGGATGTATCCGTCCATCATCAATCAGCCGATTTAAAGAAACCCTGGCAATTTCTCTCCTTATGGGATCGAACCCTGAAAGAACCACAGCTTCCGGTGTATCATCAATAATAAGATCTACCCCTGTTGCTGCTTCTATAGAACGGATATTTCTACCCTCCCTTCCAATTATTCTTCCTTTCATCTCTTCATTAGGAAGATTCACTACGGAAACGGTCTTCTCTGCAACATAATCGGCAGAATATCTTTGAATTGCTAATGCCAGAATATTTCTAGCCATTTTATCTGCAGTTTCTTTTGCTTCTTCTTCAATTCTACGTATCGTCTTTGCAGCGTCGTGTTTTGCCTCATCTTCCATAGACTGCATCAATGTCTTTTTAGCATCATCAGAAGACATTCCAGAAATCATTTCCAGCTGCTGCCTTTGCTTAACTAAAGTATCTTGCAATTCCTTTTCTTTTTCCAGGCTTTCCTTTTCCTTGGTAGCTATATTTCTTTCTCTCTTAGAGTGATTTGCTTCTTTTTGGTCCAAGAGTTCAACCTTTTTATCCAGATTTTCTTCTCTTTGAGCCATCCTCTTTTCTAAATCATGAATCTCTAATCTTCTTTCCCTTGTCTCTTTTTCAAAGTCTGCCTTAGCCTTATAAAGGTCTTCTTTTACCTGCAGGCGAGCCTCTTTCTTAATAGTTTCAGATTCTTTCTTTGCCCTCTCCAGGAACTTCTTTGACTCTTCCTCTGCTATTTCAATTTTGGATTCAGCAAATCGTTTCCTAACAAAGAAACCAATGCAAGATCCAATGACAATAGCCAATAAAGCTACACCTATTATTATTACAATTGATACCAAAGTACTTGCCACCTCCTTCTAACGGTAAAGTTTATCAGGAATCATAAATAGTGCCCGAACGGAAAATATCATCCAGAGAAAAACCCATATTCCGAATTCCTGCAAGTCGAAAACGCAGCTTTCGGTCAGACACTAAACATCCCAAAATTTTTAGCCTTTTACTTCAAGAGTTTCTCTTTGACGGCTTCGTAAAAAGTTCAATTTGCTCCTTATTTATCATCCCTGCCCCTTATCAAGTACGGGATAAACTCCAGCAGGAATCCAGTAATTTCAGGTGACTATAGACTCCTGCTCCTTGACCAGGTCGAGGATAAGTTTCACTGGAGTGACTCGATTTCTGACTTTTTACGAAATCACCCCTTTACAATACCTTGAAAATCTGGGGAATAAATTTGTAGAGTACTAGTGGGGCAAACAAAGAAAAGGTTTGATTGGATCCAAAAAATGAAAAAGAATCAGCTTTTGAATTGATTTTTTGCCATCAAAGCTCTGTGAAGAAAGCCAGTAAGCCAACTGAAAACCAACCGTTCTTAATTATCTCCATTTGAAAAAACGTTTTGTTACCTTTCCTGCAAATTTACAATAAAGCAATAAACTTCCTCGTCTATTTCAGTATAGGCTCTTTACTCACCAATTCACTATGCTTTCTTTCACAAATACATTCTGTGCTCTCAACAAAAATCAAACCCAACTTTTTCACCCACCATCACTCAAACTACTCTTAAATTGAAATTTAGATAAAACAAAAAAAATCCGGACGATTAATAATTTCTTTAAAATTCCCCCGCTGCGCCGTGTGAGCCACTTACTTGAACCTAAATATCTTAGGTGGGTACCTTATTACTACATTAGACTTCCCTTTAATCAACTGATCAGGGCCCGTCCGCCGTAAGCAAGGGAAAGCTCCCCTTCTTGAAGTGTTGGCTCAAGAATCGTCGCTTCAATCACAGACACAGCAGGGAATATTAATTAATAAAAACATTAAATTTGAGAATCAATATAACTGGTTAAATTCCCTGACCTTGTCTCTATCATAGTAATGAGTTCTTCGTTAAGCTTCTTCGCCTGGAAGTAATCATTAGCTATGTTCATTGCTGCCAATACAAGAATATTAAGAGTCGCAACTGTTTTTGTTGTTTTGAGAACCTCCTCAACGTTTTGATTCAGACATTCTGCTATTTGTTTTGCGTAGTTTTCTTCAACATCACTTTTGATGCTGTATTCTTTTCCCAATATATTAATTGTAATTTGTCCCGCCAATTAATCCCTCAATCTGTTACCCAGTATGTTCCATGCTTTCCAGTTTGTCAATCAAGACATCGATTTTAGAACGAATAAGGTGTCTTTCCCTGGAAAGTTTCTCTAACCTGTTTTTTGTTTCTTTATTTTCACCACTCTTTACTTCCAGCACGCTGGCTATCTCATCCCTCTCTCTTTTTAGTAGGGAAAACTGCTTTACCAGTTGATTAACACTTCTGTCTAGGTTTTCAAATTTCTCCAGCTTAACCACCGATAAACCTTGTAATTTTCTAATAATTTTTTAAACCCTATCTGCCTAATCAATCGTTTATATAGTACTCTTCAAAAACTAGAAGTCAAGAAAAATATTCCCCAAACGAACTATCACTCTTTTGAAAAAGAATATTTGAATTAATATGATAAAAATGTTAGTATGAGGTAAATATTTGATAGTAAATTCACCAAATAATAGCGTGGAAGGAGTATTACAGATGAAATCTTCATTTAAAATCATTTTGTTAAGCATAGGCATCCTCTTTCTTTCCCTTTCGGCAAGTTATGCAACGAACGAGACTGATCCCCTGAGCTCAGATGTAAGTTATCAGATACAGCCATCCAGTATCAACGATTTAATTTACCTCCTGGTTGTAAAGGGTCCTGAAAAGCTGTTTTATCCTACATTTGAATTCGAGGCTGGTAATTCATTGAAAGTAATTGGTGCGTCTTATGAATATGGTGAATTGGCAGGTACCTGGCAGGAAGTAGATTTCACTACATTTTCCTTTTTTCAGGCACAGGTCGAAGAGAGCGAAACATCAACAACTACTACAATTACTATTCCTACCACAACAAATCTAATGTTAGATCGTTTTGAAACAACAGAAAAAACTAAGTTCCTAATAGATCTATGGGGAATTTCTTTCGCTTCGCTCCCACCACCCTTTGCTACTTTTGGTATGCTCTTAGGAGCTGGTGCATATCTCGGTGCTAATGTTGTCTTCTTAGGG
>CBDTTR010000151.1:0-5816 GCA_965363405.1 uncultured bacterium
TTCTCGATTTTGCTCCTCAACATATCTATAAATATGCCTTCGTTGCAAAATCGCTCCAACTACACGTTTCGCCGCGGTTTTCTGCGCCTCGCTACAATACCTACTGCAAAATCTGGGATAGTAAGAAAGGTACTCAGAGTATAATTTCTTCCTTCTCGGTAATCTGTTGTTTGATATTGTGAATGAGGTCTTGAAGGGCAGGGAAAACGTTATCTCTAATGTCTCCTGCTATAGCTACTACCATGATATCATCTCCCACTTCAAGGGTGCCTTCGTTAACCTCAACCAGCACTTCAATTATACCCGGGCGCGATTTAATCTCTGAAATGATTTTAGTTAACGTCTCATGGTTTACCTTCACCTTGATTTCTTTAACCTTTCGCCCGTCTCTCGAAGTCCCCCTGACAATCCCATTGTGGCACAGGATCATGCCGGCATCCCTGATACGGGGATGAGCTTTTATTGTGGCAAACATTTCTTGTAATTTCATTCTTATCTCCGACGAGGAAGTCTTTTCTGTTTACAAGTCTCTCAATGATTTCAAGAAGAAAGTTTTCAGAATTATATGTTGGAATGGATTTGGATTCAAGTAAAAATGCTTTTATATTTGTGTTACGTATTCTACTAATATATAATAAAATGATAAAAGGGTATACACTCATTTAAATACCGAAGATAGATTGATCAATAAGTCAAAGTAAAAATGAAAAATTTTTGGGAAGCTATCCTGATAGTTACTGTTGCGGTTCTCATCTCCGGTTGTGTTACCATGCCTCCTCTTCCCACCACTTCCTTTAAGCTTGATCAGATCAATACTTCTTGCATACAAGGGAAGGTGATAGTGATTGACCCCGGTCATGGGGGGAAATACAGGGGTGCTATTGGAAAGACGGGGTTAAAGGAATCGGAGGTTAATCTGGGAGTTGCCCTTCATTTATGGGGACTTCTCTACAGTGCTGGTGCCAAGCCGGTCATGACCAGAACCGCTGATACTACAGTAGTTTCTCTTCATTATAAACGGTTAAGCGATGATTTGCTGGCCCGTAGCAGAATAAGCAACTACCTCAACCCGGATCTATTTATCAGTATTCATCACAACTCAAATACACATGATACCAAAAAGAATAATCTTGAAGTTTATTATAAGCTCACGGATCCTGGTCCCTCCAGAGAACTGGCAGAATGTATTATGAAGAGAATCGAAGAAACCTTTGAGGTAGAAAAAGCTCGGGTACTCCCTGGAAACTATAGCGTCCTGAGAGAGACCAGAGCAACGGCAATCCTGGGGGAGGCATCTTATCTAACACATAGGGAAAATGAGAGAAGGTTGAGTCTCCACGGTTTTTTGAGATTGGAAGCAGAGGCATATTTTCTTGGTATACTCGATTATTTTAGAAGAGGAGTTCCCAGAATTATTGATTTGACATTAAATGGTGATCTTCCTTATCAAGCTCAGCCCGAGGTACTGGCGTGGGTTGAAGACGATGAGTGTGGAAAAGGAATTGATTCTGATTCTATCAGGCTTTATCTCGATGGTATTCTGGTAGAACACAACTATAATCCTCCAACGGGAAAGGTAAGTTATGTTCCGGAAAAACCTCTCACTAATAGAAGACACACACTGAGTCTTCAGGCAAAAAATTTAAGTGGGAACAGTGCGAAACCTGCTAATACAGCTTTTTATATATCACTTCCCCCATTTAATATCGCAACCTATCCTTTGTCTGAAACACTTCCGCCTGATGGACTTTCCAGAACCAGAATTATAGCCGAGGTCGTTGATGAAAACTTAAATCCGGTGGCGGATGGCACACTGGTTAGCTTTTTTACCTCAGCAGGGGAGGTTGTGGATTCACTGGTTGTAACCAGGCGGGGAAAGGCAATTACCCATCTGGTTGCGGATTATCAACCTGGATGGACAGAAGTAGTGGCGGCATGTAGTGGAGTGTTGAACTCATGCATTGTTACTTTCGATAAACCGGAAAAGAGACTCATAGAAATTTGCATTCATGATAAGGAGGGAAACCCACTTGAAGGAGCTGAACTGATTTTAGAAGGAGAAATTAATCTTTTGACAGACCGCTCAGGGTACTGCTTTTATCAGGAAGATAGCAATAAGGAATCAGCATTTACTGTGTGGAAGGATGGGTACATACCCGTTAAAGGTTTTTGTGATTTGAGAGGGGAAGAGGTTATTAGGGAGGAACTGGTGCTGGAACCTATGGACCAGGGACTTATGTGGCACAAGGTTGTGGTGATAGACCCTCAGGGTGGAGAAGAAACCGCTGGATTAAAGTCTTCCCATGAGATCGCAAGGGATGAAGCTAATCTACAAACGGCTCTCTGTTTAAAGGAGATGCTTAGACTCGCTGGTGCGACAGTCTTACTTGCCAGAGATAGCGGTAATTTTCCTACTCCGGCAGAAAGAGTCATTCATGCTAATAAAATGAGGGCTGACGTTCTAATCTCTATTAATCATAAAAAAGGTTCCTCGTATCTTGGCTACTATTTTAATAGCAAGAAGGGAAGGGCTTTAGCTCGATCGATTAAATATTTTATCGATAGCGAGCTTTCCTGCAAAAAATTGAGGATGACGGAGAGCACTAAATTTGTTATTGTCCATACCAGGATGCCAGCAGTGGAAATTAACCTTGAACGGCGCAAATGCAAAAGATTGCCTGAGGATGAAGAGGAGAGGGCATGGGCAGAAGCCAAAACTATTTATCAGGGGCTGCGTTCTTATTTTAGTGAGGCCGCAAGGAACGCAAAGTAGCGAAGGGAGAAAGTAGAATAGAATTTGGGAATTTAGGGATTACTTAAAATGTTGCGGGTTACGAGTTGCGTGTTGCGAGTTACATAAGTTATAAGATGCTGGATTCTAGATGCTGGATAATACAATGTAGGAATTAAGGAATTTAGGGATTTGTGATATGTGATGTGAGATTGAAGGCAAAAAAATAAAGAGAGGTTATGGTGAATCGGGAAATCTTTAGAGAATATGATATCAGGGGGATTGTAGGTGAAACCTTAGACGCTGACAGTGCCCTTAAAGTTGGCAGGGGGTTTGGTACATACCTCAGAAATTATGGAGGAAAGACTGTAGCGGTCGGTCGGGACAATCGTTTGAGTTCGTTCGACTTACAGCAGGCAGCTATAGAAGGTTTGATCTCTACAGGTTGTCAGGTAATTGATGTCGGTCAACTTCCTACACCCACACTTTATTTCTCAGTGATCCATCTCAAAACTGATGGAGGGATGATGATTACTGCCAGTCATAACCCCTCTCAATATAATGGCTTCAAGATGCGCAGAGGAGAAGATGCGGTTTTCGGAGAGGAGATTCAGGAGATACGAAAAATTATTGAGAAAGGTGCTTTTGAGGTAGGGGAAGGCAGTAGAAGAGAACGAAATGTGATTGATGCTTACCTCTCTTCCATAAGAAGCCGGATAAAGTTGAAGCGTCGTTTAAAAGTTGTAGCGGATGCGGGGAATGGAACTACAGGGCCTATTGTTATACCTCTACTTAAAGCGTTGGGATGTGAGCTTATTGAGCTCTATTGTGAGCCGGACGGAAATTTCCCCCATCATTTACCCGATCCTACTGTGGAAAAATATTTAGTCGACCTGATTGCCAGGGTCAAGGAAACTGGTGCGGATGTAGGAGTTGGCTATGACGGAGATGGAGACCGACTGGGGGCAGTGGATGAAAAAGGAGGCATTGTCTTTGGAGATCAACTCCTCTCGTTATTCACACAGGATGTCTTGCAAAAGAAAAAAGCGAGTGTTGTTTTTGACGTAAAGTGTTCTCAGGCATTGATAGAAACCATCAGTAATTGTGGAGGAACTCCTGTTATGTGGAAGACAGGATACCCCAATATCCAGGCTAAGATGAAGGAAACTCGGGCACCAGTGGGGGGGGAGATGAGTGGACACTTCTATTTCATGGATGACTATTTTGGATTTGATGATGGAATCTTTGCATCCTGTCGCCTTCTAAAACTTCTCTCAGACAGTGATAAACCGTTAAGCCAGCTTCTGGGCACGATCCCTCACTATCAGTCAACTCCAGAGATCCGGACGGATTGTTCTGAAGAAGATAAATTTAGAATCGTTCATGAACTTAAAGACTATTTCAAAAGCAAATTTGAGACTATTGACGTAGATGGAGTCCGCATCCTCTTTGAGGATGGCTGGGCACTAATCAGGGCTTCTAATACCCAACCCATTCTTGTTTTAAGGTTTGAGGCTAAAACGTTTAAGAGGATGGAAGAGATTAAAAAGATAGTAAGGGATAGACTTAGTGTCTACCCTTCAGTTACCATAGATTTTTAGGTTAAAATGTTTTTGACAAATAGTTTGATGGTCATGAAACTACAATAATATCAGGTGAGGACAGAAAATTATGAAAGGAATCATATTAGCTGGAGGTTCTGGAAGCCGACTTTACCCAATTACCCGTGTGGTGAGTAAACAACTGATGCCAATATACGACAAACCCATGATATATTATCCATTGTCGGTGTTGATGTTATCCGGTATCCGGGAGATTCTGATTATCTCTACTCCTGAGGATCTGCCCAGATTCAAGGTTCTTCTAAAAGATGGTTCCCAATACGGTCTCTCTTTCTCTTATGCTGAGCAACCACGTCCTGAGGGGTTGGCTCAGGCTTTTATCATTGGTAAAACATTCATAGGCAGTGACAACGTTGCCCTTATGCTTGGTGACAATATATTTTATGGTCATGGACTTCCCGATATACTCAAGAGGTGTTCTGATCTTGAAAAGGGTGGTATAGTCTTCGGGTATTTGGTGCGTGACCCTGAACGTTACGGGGTGGTGGAGTTTGATCGACATGGTAATGTCACCGGGATTGAGGAAAAGCCGGCGAAGCCAAAATCTCGGCATGCTGTTCCGGGGCTCTATTTTTATGACAATGATGTGGTAAAAATATCAGAGGGACTTAAGCCCTCTGCCCGTGGTGAGCTTGAGATTACCGATGTCAATTTGGAGTATTTGCGTCGTGGCCAGCTCAGGGTGGAACTTTTAGGACGTGGGTTTGCCTGGCTTGATACCGGAACGCATGAGTCCCTCCAGCAAGCAAGCGAATTTGTGAGGGCTATTCAAGAGCGGCAGGGCTTAAAAACTGCGTGTATTGAAGAGATTGCATTTCGTCTTGGTTATATAGATAGGAAACAACTTAAGAGCCTTGCCAAAGAAATGATAAAAAATGAGTATGGTAAGTACCTGATGGAAATTCTTGAAGAAGAGGAGAATGAAAAGAATGCCGATGAAATTTACTGAAACGTCTCTCCCTGGTGTTGTGCTGATTGAGCCTGATGTTTTCAAAGATGATCGGGGATTTTTCATGGAAACCCATCATCAAAATAAATATGCAAAGGAGGGAATAGAAAAGGTGTTTGTCCAGGATAACTACTCCCATTCACAAAGAGGGGTCATTCGGGGCTTACATTATCAGTTGCGCCACCCACAGGATAAATTAGTTTATGTGATAACAGGAGAGATCTTCGATGTTGCTGTAGACATACGGCATGGCTCTCCCACTTTCGGCAAGTGGGTGGGAACCCTTCTCTCGGCTGAAAACAAATGCCAGATTTTCGTGCCGGAGGGATTTGCTCATGGCTTCTGCGTCCTTAGTGAAACTGCAGATGTTTTGTATAAGTGTACGGATTTCTACAGCCCCGGTGATGAATTCGGAGTTTTGTGGTCAGACCCAACTATTGGTATTGACTGGTCTGTTGAGGCAACTATCCTTTCACCCAAGGACAGCCAATATCCTGGATTGAAGGAGATATCC
>CBDTTR010000152.1:0-5809 GCA_965363405.1 uncultured bacterium
TACATGACTTTTGGCTGCGCCTTAAAGTCATGAGCCGGGCAAGCCGCAGTAGATGTCTACTGCAAATTCTGGGTTAAAACTCATCCCTAAAAATCAAATACACTTCTATTTGATTTTTAGTCTTTATTATTATAAGGTAGGCAACTTATCTGCTTTAAATCCAATACTGTCAGCAACTAATTATAACAACAAAAGTTAATTATCATGTTAGAACAAATTATTGTAACGCTGAGCAATTTGCCTAATGAAACAATCTATTTTTCCCTTTTTGCTATTGCTTTTATTGAATATGTATTTCCCCCAATTCCCGGTGACACAATAATGGTCTTTGGAGCCTATCTAGTTGGAGTAGGTAGACTGGATTTGCTTACTGTTTATGCCTTAACCACTCTGGGAAGCATGGGTGGATTCCTCGTATTATTCTTTACGGGAAAGCACTATGGCAGAGAGTTTTTCCTGAAAAAGAATTACCGCTTTTTCTCCAGGAAAATGATTCTACAAACAGAAAAATGGTTTCAACGCTATGGGGTTGGAATAATTGCAGCTAACCGTTTTTTTTCAGGAGCCCGTTCAGCAATCTCACTTATAGCAGGCATATCCAATATGAAGGGCTTCATCACAACACTGGCTGCACTTTTCAGCAGCATGATATGGAATGCTATTTTAATTTCCGGTGGTTACTTTTTAGGGAAAAATTGGCAAGTTTTCATAACAATCGTTAAGAGATACAATCAATTTGTAATTATAATAATCATTTTGCTCCTGTTTTTCTTCTTCTGGAAGAAGAAGAAAAAAAAACAGGAGCATCTATAGCTTGGACTCAGCTTAAGTTGCAGATTTTCCAAGGCGCTTACCAAGTGGTAAACGTGAAGAGGCATTCAATGTAAGGGGAGAGGTAATGCCCTTTTCAAGATAATAGTCGCCAACGGCAGCAATCATGGCAGCATTGTCAGTACAAAGATAAGTGGAAGGGATAAAGACCTCTATATCTTCTTTTTCAGATTGAATTGCTATTTTTTCTCTTAGACGGCTGTTGGCTGCGACACCACCAGCCAGGATAGCTTTATTCACTTTACATCTCCTGGCAGCTTGAACAACTTTAGTTACCAGCACATCAACTACTGCCTCTTGAAAACTTGCTACAATATCTTTTGCATGATCATTATTTATATCCCCATCCTGACGTTTTATATAGTGCAAAACCGACGTCTTAATACCACTAAAGCTGAAATCAAATGAATCTTTAGCAATAATAGCGCGAGGGAAATTTATAGCAGCAGCATTACCATCCTTAGCCATCTTGTCAATTATTACTCCACCCGGGTATCCCAAACCAAGAAGCTTTGCTACTTTATCAAAGGCCTCACCCGCTGCGTCATCTCTTGTCTGTCCTAAAAAATCATAATCTCCCATAGCCCTGACATGATAGAGATTGGTATGACCTCCTGAAACAACCAGTCCAACGAAAGGAAATTTAAGATCTGTTTCTTCCAGGAAAATGGTATTTAGATGGCCTTCGAGATGATTGACTCCAATAAGAGGAAGGTTTTTTGCATAGGCAATTGACTTGGCCATTGAAATTCCGATAAGAAGAGATCCTACCAATCCTGGACCCTTGGTCACTGCAATTCCTCCAATATCATCCAGGGTAAGTTTAGCTTCTCCCAAAGCCTCTTTAATAACCGGAACAATAGATTCCACATGCTTTCGAGAAGCAATCTCCGGAACAACACCACCATACTTCTTGTGAAAATCGACCTGAGATGCAACCACATTTGACAGTATTTCATTTCCATCTTTTACTACTGCCGCCGCTGTTTCATCGCAGGATGATTCAATGCCTAAGACTATCATTCTCTAACAGTGTCCTCATGACAGGTTGAAAGAAAGTTTTAAAAAACATTTCTTACACTTACCATAAAACCTTGTTCAAACAAATAATTTTATTTGGGATTAATATCAAATTTAGTTTGTTCCTTTTTGCTTTCCAGGACATTCCCCAAAAATGATGAATGAAATCGAGAAAAGAAAGGAATACTGTAGATTTTCTACTCTCGGGAAGGAGTCGCAGACCTACTGATTAAGAGTAGGCTAGGCCACATCAATCTAACTCATTGAAGACTCACTACTTTTCCTGATTCTCTTTGATTTTCAATATCTGGTTATCCTGAAATCTCCAGTTGAATGCCCCGATGAAATTATTAACAATACTGGATTCCCGCTGGAGTTTATCCCGTACTTGATACGGGGCGGGAATGACACGTTTTTTTCAATCGGTTCCATCCTTATCTGTCATCCCTGCAAAACTTGTCCTCGACTCTGATCGGGGAGCAGGGATCCAGGAACTGATAGAAAACTTGAGGATTATAGATAAACAGAAGATAGAATATACGGATTTTAATGCTTGACATTAAAATACTCGTTTGATATTCTACGTATGCTTATAAGCGCATATATGCATATCATGAGGAGATAAAAATGGAAGAAACTATCAGTTTTTTCAAAGGGTTATCTGATAAGACTCGTCTGAGAATAATCTGGTTATTGATTAAGGCCGAAACCAGGCTCTGTGTTTGTGAAATTATGGACTCTCTCAATGGGAATCAATATAACGTCTCCCGACATCTTAAATCTTTAAAGAATGCTGGGTTTTTGAAAGAGGAGAAGGAAGGAAGGTGGGTTTACTATTCTCTGATAGATTTAAAAAATCGGTTTCAGGAACACATTTTCGAGGCTGTTTCATCCCTTCCGGAGAAACTTTTTAGCGAGGAAAATGAACGACTAAAGAAGAGACTGGCTCTCAGAGAGAATGGAAAATGCATTGAAGGAATGAAGAGTGAGGAGTGTTACAAAATCTAGATATTAAATCTTTAATTACAAAAGTATGGAGGAGTCATGAAAAAGTTATTTAATTATCTATTAATGGGAATCCTCGTATTAGCCAGCTATGCTACTATTTGGGCTTCAGTTCAAACCGATATTGAAAAAGCAAACAACAAGGGCAAAACGGTGTTCCTGGTTGTCACCGAGCCTGGGGTAACTGGAGTAGAAAAAGCCGTGATTATCGCAAAGCAAGCCAATAAAAAGGTGACCAAATCAACTGTCATTGAGATGAACCGGGCTGATTCAACCAACAGCCAGTTAGTCAAAAAGTATCGTTTGGCAGGAGCACAATTGCCATTGATTTTGGTAGTAGCCTCAAACGGTGTGGCTGCTGGCGGCTTGACTGTTGATCAAGCAACACCTGAGAGTTTGTTAAAAATGATTCCATCGCCTAAAAAAGCAGAGGTTCTTCAGGCATTAAGCGAAAGGAAAGCAGTTTTTGTTGTTGCCAGTCGAAAGTCTATGGTGGATCAAGCGAAGATTTTTGAAACCTGCAAAAATGCCTGCAATCAGATTAAGAATAAGGCTGCATTTGTTTCCATTGATATGGACGACGAAAAAGAAAATCTATTTCTGTCACAATTAAAGATTAATAAGCTTTCAACTGAGCCTGTAACTTCTGTTATCAATTCGCAAGGAAAGATAACTGGTGCTTTCAATGGTTCAGTCGAAGCTAAGAAATTGGTGGATGCTGCAGCCAAAAAGGCAGGTGGATGCTGTCCGGGTGGCAGCAAAAAAGGTTGTGGACCAGGTAATCAGCAAGGTAAATAGATATGAACATATACAGTTTAGTATGGCAGGAACTTTGGCACCGAAAGTCACAGTTAATTTCTGGACTTCTAGCTATTACACTCGGTATTGGAGTTATTGTCGGAATCCGCTCCGTAGCGATGGTTTCGGAAAAAGCTGTGGCAGTTAATCTTGATAATCTCGGTGCGAATATTCTGGTTCTTCCCCAGGGTGCAAGCGTTGATGACTACTATACGGCAGACATAGATGCACCTACATTTCCTGAGGGCTATGTGGAACGGATAGTAACATCAACTTTGCCGGGAGTTGATAACCTTTCTCCCAAACTGACCAGGCGTGTCAGGATTGGAGAGTATAATATCGTTCTGACAGGAATCCTCCCCGCTAGTGAGATAACCTCAAAACCAATTTGGCAAACTGCGGGACTTATAGGTGATGATTTGCAAGCTACCTGTGCCCTGACGAATCCCGTTAATCAATCCAGTGGTTTTGAGGATGAACGCCTTCAAAGGAAATCTGTTGATGCTTTGGGTTTGCATGATTGTCTTGTGGGCTCTGCAGCAGCGAAGCGATTAGGACTTTCAGAGGGTAGCAAAGTTAAAATCAAAGGCAGTGAATTTAGTGTTGCAAAAGTACTTCCAGAGACCGGAATAGTAGATGACGATCGTATTTTTGCACACCTGCACACAGTCCAGGACCTGCTTGGAATTGGACGTCAAATCAGTGCTATCGAAATAATGGGATGTTGTAATGCAATCTCTGACGGCTTATTGAATAAACTCAGAAATATTCTTCCCGATACCCGTATTACCACCATTGGTCAAATAGTTTCTACTCAAATCGAGACCAACCGAATGATGAACAAGGTGTCGCTTATCTTTCTTATTATCATCCTTTTCGTGGGGGGTATTTCCATTGGTAACTTCATGTGGGCAAATGTGAATGAACGTAAAAAAGAAATTGGCATTCTCCTTATGATTGGCACTCCCAAATCAAGCATTTACACAATGCTTTTAGTCAAAGCGACTATTCTTGGATTGGTTGGAGGTGTACTTGGATATGTAATCGGGACTATAGCCGGTGTGATACTGGGACCACAATTGGCGGGCATTATGGTTCGACCTGTTCCAGTTTTTCTGGTGTGGTCGATTGTGCTGTCAATTGCAATTGCGATTTTAGGCTCTTTGCTACCTGCATATCTGGCAACGAAAATCGAGCCTTTCAGCATTATGCAGGAGGTGTAAAATGCTATTACGAGTTGAAAAGCTTTCAAAACAGTATCCCCATGCAGATGGACCAGTTGACGCTTTGAATGGGGTAACCTTTAATGTAGAAAAAGGCATGTTTGTTACCATAACAGGTCCGTCCGGTTCGGGGAAGTCAACATTGTTGCTTTCACTGGGAGGTCTGATACACCCGTCTTCAGGACAACTTTTTTTTAGAGATAACGCTCTGTACTCTTCATCCAATAATGGCCTGGCAGAGTTTCGCCGCAAACACGTTGGCTTTGTTATGCAGAATTTCAGTCTCATCCCCTACCTTTCTGCGCTTAAGAATGTGATGCTTCCTTTGTCTCTTCAAAAAATGGATAAAAATAAGCAAAGAAAACGTGCTACTGATCTTTTGGACAGTGTGGGACTTAGGGGACGAATAAACCATCTCCCACGAGAGTTATCGGCTGGACAACAGCAGCGGGTGGCAATTGCCAGGGCAATAGCAAATAACCCATCGTTGATACTTGCCGATGAACCCACGGGTAATCTTGATCCATCACTGGCGCAGGAAATCCTGGAGCTGCTCAAGGCCCTCACTATCGAGAGGGAAATTGCTGTTATTATGGTAACCCATAGTCCGGCGGCAGCAGATTTTGGCACGGTGAGGATACACCTTCATGAGGGAAGGATTGTTCAATAAAAAAGGTTTTTTAACCTGTGAGCGTTTAATTAACTTAATTTAACTAAGGAGGTTTTAAAATGTTTACTGTAAAAAAAGTTTTCCGTCTTGTCGCTATACTCTGTTTTCTAACAGTATCACTGCCTTATCAATGCGCCGCCGGGTGAGGATGCAAGTCCAATTGTGGCGCTTCTGGTCAGAAGAAAAATACAAAGCAGTATATCAGTGTCAAACCTGGTTCTCGGGTGATGCTAAAAGGGTATGCAGGAGATAAGATTAAGAT
>CBDTTR010000153.1:0-5807 GCA_965363405.1 uncultured bacterium
TTATCAAATTGCTCTAGTACAAACCACATTTCTAAAAGCAGATAGGTAAAACGTCCATGAATATGAAACGATTCAACAAAGCTTCAGTCCATATCACAATTCTTGTACTGGTCGTACTTGTTTTTTATGCCCATACCTTTGATGCCGGTTTTGTATTTGACGATTATGCCCAACAGGAAATGCTCAAGCTAATCAAAAATGACCAGAGGGAAATGAATATGTTTTACTTCACTTCCACTCCGGAGGAAGTAGACTACTATATTCAAATGACGGCTATTCCGTGGTGGACCGGTCCGAAGTGGCGGCTAAAGTATTTGCGGCCTGTGGCTACCTTAAGCCACCTGATTGACTATAGCCTTTGGGGAAGCAACCCCCTTCCCTATCATATAAATAATGTCATATGGTATGCCCTTCTTGTCATTCTGCTCTATATGCTCTATCGTTCTTTTTCCAACAATAGTGCTATGGCTTTTTGCGGAGCGATGGTATTTGCTTTAGAGCCTTGTCACTACTTCACTGTACGCTGGCCTGCCTCCAGAAACGATATTATCTGTGCCACCTTCTTGGTAGCAAGCTTCATCTTTTACCTTAAGTTTTGCAAGAAGAAAAGGCCCTTATACAGCATGCTTTTCATTGTCTCTTATCTGCTTGCTCTCCTTAGCAAGGAACTTGCTTTCCTCTTTCCAGTTTTGATCTTTGCCTACGATTGGATACGATACAAAGGATTCAAAGAAACGATTGTGCATCAATGGAAGGTTTATTTGTCTTTGATTATCATAAATAGTATACACTTCGTTTTTTATAAGTCATATGATTATGGAAGTTACTGGTATGGGGAAACTTCATTTAAAGATTATCTTATTGAATTTGTAAAAGCAACCAGCCTTTATCTTAATTCCCTTTTCTATGGTGGCACGATTGCCGCTCTCGGCCCCGATGTTTTTTACAAGTACTGGTTGATCATTGTTGTTTTTCTCCTAATCCTGTTTTACATGCTGTATCTCATATGGAAAGAGAGGAAACGGTATCCTGAAATTAATTTATTCATGCTATGGATCTTTCTTCTAATGCCCTTTATTGTCGTGCCACCTATTAATGAACGCCTTTTACTCATTCCCTCTATCGGATATGCTTACCTTGCTGCATTAGTAATTTTTAAGCTGGGGAGAAAAAGACTCGCCATATTTTTTATTGTTACCGGGTTGCTTCTGCCACCGGTTACGAATATTATCCAAGCCCGTGGATATGATGAAGCATTACAGTCAAATTATGAGCGTCTATATAATGCTCTTGATGAAATTGCTGTCCATAAAAGTTCCCGGGACAGGTTATTTATTATAAACTTTCCCAAGCTAGGTCTTTCAGGGGAGAATTACATGTATCTTGCGCTCTACTTCACCCTCTACTATCAATATCCCCAGTGGAAAATCCCAGTCTATACCCTTTCAGCCTTTGATGACCGAGTTGACGTAAAGGTACTGGACGACCAGCGTATAAAGATTTCTCATCCCACACGATATTATTTCGAAACTAACACGGAAAGACTCTTCTCTCTTGACCGTGTATTTTCAAAAGGAGAAACTTTTCCCCTTCCGGATGTAACGATATCCATAGATGAAATGGAAGGAGAAAGGGTAAAATCTGTAGAGGTGCAATTTGCTGAGCCGATAGACAGTCCCGTTTACTATTTTTTGTACTTCGATGAAGGCAAATGGCAGAGATGGCATCCGCAAGAGGAGGAAGCTCCTTTTGAAGATTGAACATTTCTATTGATAATCCTGCTCAGTGTGGTAGCCTCCATTTTATCAATCTAAATAATAACAGGACATTGTGTTATTAAACGTTCATTCAAAATGAAAAAAGTTTTATACCTGAAAATAGCCTGCTTGATGATTTTGTCCATCCTCGTTTTCGGCAATTATCCTGTCTTTGCTTTTGAGGAAGAGGCATTGATGCCCCGTGTAGAAATTATCACCCCCGGTATGACCCGTACCATAGAGATCTCCCAGAATTACAGTCCCCCTCAGGATTTCGGTCATTTTCTGATATTGGTTTTGGGATATGGGGGGTTGAGTATAACCCTGAGGAAAATCGATACAGAAGGAGATATCCTTTTTTTAACCGGGGCGGGGATATCGCCTGCAGGGATAGCTCCTGTTTTCAAGTTTGGAATAACTGAAGTGACCTTGAGAGAAGCGGTGGAGATTGGCAATGAACGTTTTCCCTACGGATTATTATGGATTTTGAGTTGGGTTGACTCACCTGTACATAATCCTCCCTATCATTATACCCTGGTGCTCTCATTCTAAATGAATTGTTATTATTAAGTATTTGCATCAATATCTCCTTCTTGGTCCATAGCCATAGTTGTCGAAAGTCACTTGAAAAATCATTGTAATTTGGGTATTATCCTTTTCTAAAGAAGGATGTGGTTTATGATTCTTGTTGTTAGAGATGCAGTGAAAATTTATGAATTGGGTACCACTAAGGTTCCAGCTTTAAGAGGTGTATCCCTGGAGATAGAAAAAGGCGCATTTGCATCTATCATGGGCCCTTCTGGTTCCGGCAAGTCTACTTTGATGAATATTATTGGCTGCTTAGATCGGCCTACTGAAGGCATCGTAGAAATTGAGGGGATAGAAACGACCAAGATGGATCGTTCACAACTGGCTTATTTGAGAAACAGAAAGATAGGATTTATATTTCAAAGTTTTAATCTTCTTCCCAGAGCAAGTGCCTTAGATAATGTGATTCTACCTTGTCTTTACAGTGACCAGCCTAAGAACGATTATAAGGAAAAGGCTCTTGGGTTATTGAAATTGGTTGGATTGGAAAGCCGGGTTATGCATAAACCAAATGAGCTCTCAGGGGGGCAGAAGCAGAGGGTTGCTATAGCTCGTGCCCTGGTAAATGATCCAGCAATCATCCTGGCAGATGAACCCACGGGGAATGTGGATTCTCGCTCCGGGCTGGAGATCATGGCTTTGCTCCAAAAACTGAATGATGAGGGTATGACCATCCTCATGGTTACCCATGATCGCTATATTGCCCAACATTCAAAGAGAATTATTTTCTTTGGTGACGGTAAGATTGTCAACGAGGAAGTGGTGGAGAAAAGGGAGTATGCTGCTCACGAGATTGAAAAGCGGTCTACACAAGAAGGGGAAGAACTGTTATGAAGTTGCCGGAAATCATGCTTGTCTCTTTAGAGGGTTTAAAGGCAAACACGCTTAGAACAGTGCTGACCATTTTAGGAGTCATTATTGGCGTTTTAGCCATAGTGCTGTTAATTTCACTCTCTCTTGAGGTGAGCAGCCAGGTTGCGGGTAACATCAAATCGTTGGGCTCCAATCTCTTTTTTGTCTTTCCTGCCGATCCACAAAGCAATGTTGCTGCATTTGTTACCAGTAAATTGAGGCCCAAGCATGCCAGAGATATTGAGCAAAATAGCAGTTATAATATTGCCGCCTCATCCCTTATTAACAAAACTGCCGTAGTTAAGTATGGCAAGAAATCTCGAGGCACGACTGTTGTTACCGGCAGCTTACCTAATCTTCCCTATGTAAGGGATTGGGAAGTAGTGAAAGGGCGTTTTATTAAAAAGAGTGATCTTGTTTCAAACAGGAAGGTCTGTGTAATTTGCCAGGCAGTTAACAGAGATTTATTTAGAAGTGTTGATCCTATCGGAAGGAATCTGGTCATTAATGGAAGAAATTTCAAAATTATCGGAGTAATGGCAAAAAAGGGTTTGTTCTTCAATATAAATTTAGACGATCAAGTGTTTATTCCCTTGACAACCGCCCAGAGATTTTTCAATACAAGTGAACTCAATTTTATCATGGTAAAAGTTATAAATGCAAATCATATAGGACCCTCCATGGCAGAAACGGAAAGAATATTGGCAAAGCATCTTAGTGAAAATGATTTTTACGTTCAAAGTCAGGGACAAACCCTGGATATTTTTTATCAGATTACCTCTATTCTTACCATCATGCTGGGAGCTATAGCGACTATCTCTTTAGTAGTGGGAGGGATTGGTATAATGAATATCATGACAGTAGCTGTAACTGAGAGAACAAAAGAAATTGGAATCCGCAAAGCTGTAGGTGCCAAAGATAGCGATATCTTACTCCAGTTTTTAGCAGAAGCCATGGTTATATCACTTATGGGAGGATTAATCGGAATCATAATATCATATGCGGTAGCGTACCTTATTTCATTCCTTTATCCTTCGTTTCATTTTAGCATTTCGCATTTTGCAGTACTGTTAGCTGTGATTTTCGCCTTTTCAATAGGTACTTTTTTTGGCGTATATCCTGCGTATAAGGCATCTAACCTTGATCCGATCACTGCTCTGCATTATGAGTAGAAAGTGTGAACATTCTGTTTGTTGTTACACTGTGGTAGCAAAGTTGTCGAAAATTTTAATCGAGAGGTATCATGACAAAGACAAAGGTTAATAAAAAGATCATAGTCGTCATTTTCATGCTTGCACTTTTAGCTCTATTTCTTTTGAAATATATGCCGCAAGAAAAGGTTCAGGTTAATACCGTTGAGGCAGTTTTAAGGGATATAACTCAAAGCATTTCTTATTCAGGCTCAGTTGAGTCGCGCAATCGGGTTAGGATCGGTTCTAAAATTGCTGGTAGAGTATCTGCTGTATTCTTTGAAGAGTTAGATGATGTGCATAAAGGTCAGACGCTGGTTAAACTGGAAAATGGTGAAATTAAGGCTCAACGCAATCGGGCAAAGGAGGCAATTAATCAGGCAGAGATCAATCTGGCAAACACAGAGAAAAATTTAAGCAGAATGGAAGAGCTTTTCAAAAGAGGGTTTGCTTCCAAAGAACAGCTGGATAGTGCCCAACAGGCATTTGATGTGAGCAAAGCCATGTTGGAGCAAAACAGATCCAATTATAAAGGGACAGATGTTCGGCTGGGATATTCTACCATTTTAGCTCCTGTCAGCGGTACTATCATCAGTAAGAACGTAACTGTTGGAGAAATTATTGCTGGCCCTTTGGGTGGGGGGAATCTCACTGTGCCTACGGCTATTGCTGAGATTGCTGATTTGAATGATCTTGAAGTCTACGTTGACGTTGACGAGGTGGACATAGGAAAAGTTAAAGTGGGTCAGGAGGCAATCATTTCTGTTGATGCCTTTCCAGATAAAGTGTTTAAGGGGGTTGTGAAAGAAATTGCTACAATGACTTCAAGCAGAAGAGAAGTGGGCATCACTTATCGAGTCAAAGCTCATATTGAGAATCCAGAAAAGATACTCAAGCTGGGGATGACTGCGAATGTAGATTTTATAATGAGGAGCAGGAAGCAGGTGCTGACTGTACCCAACGGTGCTATTTTAGCTCAGGAAGGCAGGAATTTTGTTTTTACGGTTAGTGATAATATAGTGGATAAAAAAGAGATAATAACGGGCATTGAAGGTGAGGAATTTTTTGAGGTTGCTTCTGGATTGCAACCGGGAGAGATGGTAGTAGTGGGAGTTAAGACTGGGACTGTTGATGGTGGAGGAGGATTACGCTTTGGTCAGGGTGTCACTCCGGATGATATCCTGAAGCTGGAAAATGGACAATCTGTAGTCGTCGTCCCGTAAGTGTCGTGAACAGTGAGCTTAATATGTGCATAGAGTACCTTTACGATCTGTCTTGAAACCCAGAATTTGCAGTAGCCATCTACTGCGGCTTGAAAATCCTTGCTGTAACGCTTGTTTATTGCTTTGAAACTCCCGTGTTTCACACGGGGTCGCAAAGGGAAACTATCGGCACGTGCGTGCCTCTTTTGTTTCACCCT